>NZ_CALSBP010000003.1:300000-600000 GCF_943373825.1 Aquimarina spinulae
CAATACCAGCTCCACTAAGAATATTGTTATTATTACCGTGTGATTTTGTTTTGTTATAAATTAGTTTTGACATTTTATTAAGTCTTTTATTATTAATATTTTTTTAAATGAAAAATGTTTGAATCTTAGATTTTTTTTAAACTAAAAAACTGTACCCAGATATTTCATAAAATTGCTGTTTCTGATTTGTGTCATTCTTGTTTTATTTAATTCCTATTTTACTGATTACAAGGTAGTTTTGTGTATTATGAAAAGCTTAAGGGTATTCCCTGATTTGTTAAAAATCAGGGAATACCCTTAAGTATAATATGGGGTTTAGCTAATTATCTATAGCTTTTTCTGCTATCTACAAGTGTTATTATAGAGACTGGAGTGTATATCTGTTAAGTGTAGATAGAGTGGTAGAGAAGACTTCTAAATAAATTGGGGTTTCTAAAACAGTATAATTGAATGGATAAATGGTTATAGAATGGTAATTAGATCGCAATTCGGAGGTATATACAAAAGATAAATTCAAAGCTAATTAATTGTTTTTAAACAATGCCCTAGATCAGATATTACAACCATTTTGCTTTTATATCCTTGTATTTTGTTCTTCCGATAGGAATAAGTTCGCCATTTTTTAATTCTGCAATATACTTACTACCAGATTTCACAATAATTTCTTTTATCTCTGATATTTTTACCAAATATGATTTATGAATACGTTCAAAAGTATCTGGTAGTAATTGCTGTAGTTTTTCAAGAGATTTATCATGCAATTCTTTTTTTCCGTTAGTAAGGAATAGTTCTGTATACCCACCTGCACCTTTTATAAATAATACTTCTTCTATAGGGATCAATTGTATTCTCCCTTTTTTCTTAACTGCCAATAGTTTGATCTTATGAGGTTCTGTTTTTTCTTTTGACAAAACTCTATTAAAGGCCTGCTCTAATCTACCTTTGCTAAAAGGCTTAGGTACAAAGTCTAACACTCCGTATTCAAAAGCTGATATTGCTCGTTCACTATTTGCAGAAATGATAACAGTATGAAACGATTCTGAAACTGCCGTACCAAGGATATCAAAACCATTTTCTCCATTAAGGTTTAAATCCAGAAGTACTACATCCAGTGAATTATTTTTAATAAATTCTAGTGCTTCGGGTAGTGCTTCTACGCGGTGCAACGAGCCTAGTGTGTTTGTAAAGAATTCTCTGGTCATTCTTTCAATTCTCTTGGCTATTCTGGCTTCATCTTCAACTATTAAGATATTCATAGGGCTAGTTATCTATTTTTATACTGTTTTTCCAACCATTTGATATAGCTTCAGAAGAAAAATTCCATTTAGAAGCATAGCTTTCTGTTAGTCTTGCCTTAATATATTTAATTCCTGTACCTTCTATTATCTTTTTTTCTGCATCTCTCACTCTGGCAATCGTTAAAAATGTATAGGTTTTACAAGTATCACTTGTTTCAAAAATTAATTTGAATGTTATACTATTGTTGTCATTAGGAAGGCCATGAGTTATTCCATTTTCTAATAAGGTATGTAGTATTGCGGGAGGTATTTTTTGATTAGGATCTATGTTTTCTTCTTCCCAATGATATTTTATTTCCTTTCGATATTCCATAATGTTAAGATGTGTACGGCATAGTTCTATTTCCTGACCAATAGGAATTAGGGTTTGATTTTCTATTTGATTAAAAAGTTTAAATTCCTGAGCCAGTGCTTCTATAAAAGCAACTCCTTTTTGTGGTGATTCTTCAACCCAATCAATCAATGAAGTTAGTGTATTCATTAAAAAATGTGGTTGAATATTCTTTTTTAATAATTCTAGTCGAAGGCGAGTAGATTGTACCAAAGATTCTTCATAAGCAAGCCGCTGTTCTTTTGTTCTTACAGAGAGGATATAAAACATACCTAGAAGGATAATACCAAAACCTGCAAAAAGACTGATATCGTAATAGGTAATAGCATTTATAAGGGCACATATAAGCAATGCCAATAGTACTATGATAGCCCCTTTCATTCTTTTATAGATCCCAAAAACTACTATTCCAAAAGAAAAAAACCACATGGTCATAGCCATATTATAAGCGGTATAATCATGATTTTCATGTTGTATTGAGAATACATATATTAGAACACCTATATATATCCATAAAATTATCTTCTGTTTGGGAAAAGGAAATTGTAATGAAAAGTATAGAGGAGTCAAAATTGCAATAATAAAAGTTAGAACTCCTATAATTTCCAATCGAATGTGATGTTGACTATAATGAATAGGAACATAGAATTTAACATATTCCATCATAATTAAAGCAAAAAAGAGAAAACAGTTAATGCTAAAGATTAGGATTGGATATCCTTTGTTTTCGCTTAAAAAAAGGAAAAAGAAATATAGCGAAGCTAATAAGAATGCACCCGCAAAAATATGCATAAAAGCTGTATTGATAAGCTCGGATCTTACCAAGTGATCATAATCATCTACATAGACATAAAGTTTTCTCGAATGATCGGGATAATAATGTAGACTAGTTCGTAATGCCAACACATGTGATCCTTTTGTTGCTAAAGTATCTGGGATACCAAAAGTCGCCCATAACTCACCAGACGGATCACGAGTAGTTTCTTCTCCGGGGTTTCCGTTTTCACCAATGAGTACACCATCCCAAAAGACATCGTATTCACCAAAAGTATTTATAAATATCCCATAACGTTGAAACAATTCTGGGGCCTTTGTGATTTCTACCTCGGTTCTGGACCAAAAAACTTCTCCTTCGGTTACATCTACTTTATTTTTCCATTGTTGATCATTCCAGTTTTTGGTAGCCCATTCTGGGTGATCTCCCAATTTATATCTCGAATCGTTGGTCTTAGAAACACGATCTCTAGAACAAGAACTTACTAGCAGAACAGTAAATACTAAAAGGAAATAGTATAATAATTTAAAATTCATGTATTGTAAAATAGTATCTAGTAAAATTAACTTAAAAACCGGACTTCTTAGAGCTGTTCAATGATATATAGAGCAGTTGATCAAAAATACCTTGAAAAGATACTGACTAAAACCGAGTTTTACTCTATCAATTAAAAATCGACAGTATGTGATATACCATGATCTATTAGATTAAAATAAAAATCTAAATGAATATTGGTAATTCCATCTGATAATTAAAAAAACAAGTACATAAAACAGATGAGACAGAATTTAAAAGGCTTAATATTAGTATGGTTTTCAATAACCTATACTATGGCACAACAATCAAAAACAGGAAAAGCAGAAGTTACCGGAAAAGTAATTGAGAACGTGACAAATGAAGGGTTACCATTTGCATCAGTAGTTTTAAAAGATGCGACACAGCAATTAATTGAAGGAGTAATAACCAACGAAGAAGGAGTGTATATTATTATGGACATTCCTGTCGGAAATTACAACTTAGAGGTAACATATACCGGATTTAAAGCACACTCACAACCATTGGAGATCAAAGAAACTCGTCAAAAAATAAATCTAAAACCAATCCTATTATTGGAAGAAACAGTTTCGCTCGATGAAGTAAAAATTACTACCGAGGTATCACAAGTTTCTTTACGTTTAGACAAAAAGGTATTTAAAGTAGGTAAAGATATATTATCACAAAGTGGTTCGGTTACAGATGTATTAGGTAATGTACCATCGGTTGCAGTAGATCCATCAGGAACGGTACAATTAAGAGGTAATGCCAATGTTACTATTTTGATTAATGGCAGACGTTCTGGCTTAACATCTGCACAGGCATTAGAACAAATCCCTTCTGATAATGTAGATCGGATAGAGGTAATCACTACTCCCTCTGCAAGATATGATGCTTCTGGATCGGCAGGGATCATTAATATTATTCTTAAGAAGAATACCAAAGGAGGATTAACAGGACAATTAAGAGCTGTTGTGGGAACTCCAGATGATTATAGATTATATGGTAGTTTTAGTTATAAAGCACAAAAGTTTAATTTTTTTGCTAATGCGGGAATTCGATATACAGATTACGAAGGAGAGTATACCAAACAACAAAGATCGATTAGAAATAACACCACTGTATATCTAGACCAACGTGAAGATCAAGACAGGCATGATGATGGAAAACTAATTTATGTTGGTGCAGACTACTATCTAAATAAAAACAATGCTATCACAGCTGCTTTTTATAGAAACCAAACTGAAGATACTGATGAAACGCTACTTTCTTATGGATATACCTCTGCTACGACAGCAATTGATAGTATATTGACTACGCTAGGAAATTCTAAAGAAAAAAGATCTTATAACCAGCTTGAAATGAATTATACCAAAACCTTTGCAAAAGAAGGAAGGAAATTAACTTTTGACCTACAGTATGATTTCTGGGATAGTACAAAAAAATGGAATGTTCGAACTCAAAAAGAGACTCCCGTAATGACTCCAATATCAAATTTGAGAACAAGATCTACAAATAAGAATAATGATATTGTTTTACAATCTGACTTCGTAACTCCCTTTGGAGAAACAACAAAACTGGAAATCGGGGCCAAATTTGAAAACAGGCATGTAACCGATGGATTTATTGCCGAAGAACTTGTAAATGATAATTATCAATTATTAGATAATCTGGATAATGAGATAGCATATGACGAACGAATTATTGGAGGATATGTTCAATACGGAAGTAAGATCGGTAAGTTTAGCTATTTACTAGGCTTACGAATTGAAGATACTAATATTAAGATCAAAGATGAGGAAGGGAGTTTTAATAACACTAACGCTTTCACTAATTTGTTTCCTACGTTAAACTTAGGATATGCTATTGGTGAAAACACAAATTTTCAAGTAAGTTATAGCAAAAGAATAAACAGGCCTTCACTATGGCAGTTAAATCCATTTTCTGAGCTTGAAGATTTTAACACTCGGTTTTTTGGTAATCCAGCATTAAAATCTGCATTTACGGATGCTGTAGAGGTATCCCTTTTACAAAAAGGAACAAAATTTACAATAAACCCTAGTGTTTACTATTCCTATACTACAGATGATACACAATGGTACACTACTCAGAATGATGATGGTATTTTTGTAAGTACAATTATCAATTTAGATCTAGAAAAACGATATGGTTTTGAGCTTTCAGCTTCTTATAAGCCGTTAAAATGGCTTAGTTTTAATGGAGATTTTAATGCTTATCGTTTTAGCCAGGAAGGTATCGCTGGTACACAAAAACTGGACTTCTCTGACGAAACCTGGCAGACTTCTCTAAGTACTAGAATAAGACTTAAACATGGAATTTCAATTCAAAGTAGGTTTAATTACCAGGGAGAAAGAGGTAATGCTCAATCTAAAAGAAAATCAATTTCATATCTTAATTTGGGAGCCAGTAAAAAGTTATTTAAAAATAAGGCGAATTTGATATTTAATGTTAGTAATGTCTTTGATAGTCGTAAAACCCGAGAAGAGATAACCGGTACAGATTTTTTTGTAAACCAGATGAGAAGTCGTAATGGTGCGAGATGGTCATTGAGTTTTGTATACAAGTTTAATGGTAAATCGGGGCACAAAACCAGACGAGTACAACGAAGTAATAGAAATTAATCGGTTACATAACTATAGTATTATTTATATAGTACAAAACATTATAACAATGAGAAATTACAACTTTATATTTTTGACACTGGTATTTGCATTACTTTTAAATGCTTGCAATACTAAAAAACAGAATAAAAATAATAGTGATTCACTAACTACAGAAGGGACTTATTTTGGACAAAAACCACCGGGCTTAATTCCCGAAATTTTTGCTCCCGGAATTATTTCAATAAATGGAAGATATGAACATGGTATTTCATTTTCTCCTGATTTAGATGAAGTGTATTTCTCCGCTAATAAAAAAGACGAAGATCCAAGTGTATATTTTTCAAAATTCGAAAACAAAAAATGGACAAATCCTAAAAAAGCAAATTTTACAAAAGGTAAAAAAGTCGGAGAAATGCATCCATTTGTTAGCCCTAATGGTAAAAGGATTCATTTTGCTGCTCATGACTCTTTTACATCGCCTCACCATAAAGAATCCGTTAAAACTTGGTACGTAAACCGTTTTGAGAATTCCTGGAGTGATGCTATACAGCTTGATTCGCCTATAAATGATGATTTTGTTTTTTATTCGAATGAAGCGAAAAATGGAGATCTTTTTTATACCAATGTATCAAAACGAAAAATGTATTATGCGCCTAATAAAAATGGCAAATTTCCTCAAGTACACGAAGTTGGAATTGAATCTGGTTTTCACGGTTTTATTGCTCCATCTCAAGATTTTTTAGTTGTAAATGCTAGAAACAAAGAAGATGATCAAAGAAAAAGCGATATATATGTCTATTTTAAGAAGAAAGACGGAACGTGGTCAAAACCAATTAACCTTGGAAATGAAGTAAATTCTAATTTTGCTGAAACATGCCCTAGTATTACTCCAGATGGTAAATTTTTATTTTTTGGTAGATATAACGAAGAAGGTGGATTATCAAACTTTTATTGGGTAAGCGCAGAGGTTATTAATAGAGTAAGACCAGTTGATTTTTAAGAAGTAATAATGAAATTAGTACAGATATAATACTCTATAATGAACAAATAAAGCGTCTAAAATTATAAGAGTTCAAAAAAATAATTGTAAAAGCCTTACTGAATAGTAAGGCTTTTAATCTTTCATTTCATTAATCATATACCAAATGACTAAAAAAATAGATTAATCGGTTAAAACACCATTTAATCTTGTCGTTTATCATGAAACTTTAAGAGCAACCACTTTGGCTATTAAATTTGATAGGGTATAAATACAAATTTTACAGTCATGAGAATGCCTTTTTCAGAATTTATTACCAGTGGAGATTTAAAATTCATCGTTGCTTTTTGCATATGTACTGCTATAGCGGGGTATCATTTTTTCAAAAAACTAAAAACTAAAAAGGATGAGAAAAACCAGGAGTTAGTAAAGCATCACAATCTAAAAATTGGTAGTGCTGCTTTTTGGGTACTTATTCTAAGTGTTTTGTCTTTATTATTGGGGCTGATGCACAGTTTCTATTTTATTGGAAAAACAGGAGGAATTGCCCCAGGATTAATCTTTCACGGGATATCTAATACATTAATTACTCCTGTGTTAGGGATTTGTTTATATATGATTTGTAGAATTTTGCTTGGAATGAGTAACTCTAATCTATCAACATCTTAATTGCTCTTATAAAACACATAATTTTGTTTAACCTGTAGCGATTATTACTTCAATAACTGGATAATATTTGTTTTATAGATCTTCCCAATAGGAATAACATCATTACCTATAGATATTCTATTTCCTTCAATACTTTTAATGTGCTTTACGGCCACTGCAAATGATTTATGAACCTGTAAAAAATAATCTTTAGGCAATGATTGTAGCAAATCAGAGATTTTTTCTCTAACGGTTATCGTTTCGGTTGTGGTGATTACTTTGGTATAATTTCCTGCAGCTTCCATATATTGAATAGTATCAATAACTACTTGTATATATTTTTTGTTACTATGAAGAAAAATTGTTTCTACTGTAGTACTATTTCCGACTATTTCGGGTGGAGGTTGTACTCGGGTAGAGGAACTTACTGCTTTGTTTATTGCTTTTAAAAACCGCTCGAAACCAAAAGGTTTTAGCAGATAATCAGAGATATTAAGTTCATAACCTTCTAGAGCATATTCCTTATAGGCCGTAGTTACAATAACTTTGGGTGGTGAAGGTAATGTTTTTAAGAATTCGAAACCTTTTAATTTAGGCATATTGAGATCCAGAAAAATTAAATCTACCTGATTTTTACTTAAATATTCGAATGCTTCTAATGCATCATAGCAATTCTTCATCAATTTCATATTGGGTAATAAATCACAATATCCTTTAATAATATCATGAGCTATATGTTCATCATCAATAATTAAGTATTTGATCATAATTGATTTAGTGTTAGTTGCGCTTTATAAACATCTCCTGTTACGGTATAGGATATAGAATGCTTCTTAGGATAAACGAGTTCAAGTCTTCGCTCCAGATTATTTAAACCAATTCCTGGTTGTTCTGTATTTTCTGAAGGATCAAAATTATTCTCCACTTCAAAATATATTTCATTTTCTTTGGCAATCATATTAACATTTACATAGGCATTCTCTCTTAAATTTTCTACACCATGCTTGAAAGCATTTTCTAAAAGTATAATAAATAGTAAAGGCATCACTTTATATCCTTCATTTTCAATCTGGAGATTAAAATTAACTTTTATTGCTTTATGATAACGCATCTTATGCAATTCTATATAATTTTTTAGATATGATACTTCTTCTTCCAGCGTAACCACGTCTTTTTGGCCATCATAAATACTATATCGCATCATATCAGACAGCTTAAGAATCAATTCTTTTGCTTTTTTTGAATCTTTATCTACCCAACCGTATAAGTTATTAAGCATATTAAAAAAGAAATGTGGGTTGACCTGGCTTTTTAAATGCAATAGTTCGGTTTTTGCTTTTTCATTTTTTAAAGTTAAAATCGATTTTATTTGTTTGAAAACCCATCGAATTGTTAAAAAAATGATCAATGGAAAATAGATAAAGACTATAATAACCAATGCATCATTGTTTTCATATTCTTCGAGTAATATCAAAACTCTTCCTCCGCCTATTACAAAAGACCAAAAGATTAGTTTTTGTATCACTGATTTAGAAATAGTGGGAGCTCCTTTTTTCTGGAGGTAGTAATTTCTGATAAGTACAATACCAAAGATTAAAATATAAATAAATAATAAAGTAAAAACTGCTGTAAATACGGGTTGATTTGGGTGAGATTCAAATATTCCGATAAAGCATGTTAATCCCGTTAGGAATGTGGTGATTCTAATTTCATTTTTTGACCATAGTCGAGAGGAATTTCTTTGTTTTTTTCTATTGAATAACCAGGAGAGCAGTAAATACCCAATACTACTAACTGCCAAAAAAACGAATAAGGCACCTGTAAGCTCGATACCTGAAGCCATACAGATTATTCCTATAAACCATAAAAAAATGGATATCCCAAGGGAGAATATCGTTCGTCTATATTTTCTAAATAATAACATCATATACCCAAAACTAGGGTAATAAAATGGTACAACCAAAGAAGTTGATAAACATACCTTATACAGGTTTCAACTTCGAGAAAAGTGTGATGAAGTCACTTAATACCTGTCAAAAGCCTTTGTGTCCCTAATCAAACCAAGCTTATCACATTTATCATAATACTACCTGGTTTGACTATTATGTTTGATCAAATAATTCAATCAAAATGAACAGTCTTACAAATACTAACCATTATAAATTTCATTCATACATTATGAGAACACACGTATTTAACTTTGTTTATTCTTTCATACTACTACTAATATTTAGTACGGTCACCACAGCTCAAGAGCAAATTCCCAGTGACAGTATCCTAGGAAACTGGGATGGTAATATCGTTATTAATGAAAATAAATCAATTGGTATTATCTGGCGCTTCGAAAAATCGGATCAAGGCAAACTAATTGGTTTTATGGGGCCGGCCTCTAAGGGAGTGGCAACATTACCAATGCAGCATATTGTTGTTACCGATACAACACTTGATTTTGAAATACATTCTGAAGGAAGCTATTCTGGTCAAATTTCAGAAAAAGGAATTACAGGTATCTGGAGTTCTAAAAGTGGAAAACAACTTACATTAAATATGGCTCGGGGGTTGACCGAGGAACAGATTAGGAAACGATTCAATACAACAGAAACGGGTAAAAACTCAAATGATATTCATCAAAATATTAAACTCGGTAATGTTGAAGGTGTTAACGTTTTTTTAGATAAAGGTAATGATATCAATAAAAGCTATGATAAAGAATATACGCTGCTTTTGTATGCTATAAAAAACGATAGAACTCATAAGATCGCCAAATATTTATTGAATCGTGGTGCAGACCCAAATTTAGTTTCTGATGGTATTACACCATTAATGTATGCGGTAGCATATAGAAACTATACAATTATTGAAGAACTTATAGATCATAAAGCAGAAATCAATTATGTGAGTAGTAAAAAACAAACTGCATTGGCAATTGCCATTAAAAGTAGAGATAAAGAAGCGGTTAAAATGCTAATAAACCATGGTGCAGATCCCAATATTAAAATTCATAACGAATACACAGCTATCGATATAGCAATAGAAGATAACATCAGAGATATTTTAGAAGTACTAAAAGTGCCTTATAAAGAACCTTCTGATGGTCCTTACGTAACCGAATCTGAAACAGAACGTATTGCTGTTTGGATAAATGAAGGAAAAAAATATACCAAAAAATTCAGCAATAAAACTCCTCAGGTAATTGAATACAAAGGTATGAAAGCCACTTTATGGGGTGACAATCCTGCTGAAGTAGAAATGTTGGAGTACAATGGAGAATTTAAAATTGCTGCTATTAGTGATATTCATGGGCAATACGACGTATTTATACAATTATTACAACGCAATGGTATTATCGATGAGAATCAAAAATGGAACTTTGGTAATGGTCATTTTATAGTTACCGGTGATATTTTTGATCGGGGATCTCATGTAACCGAAGTATTATGGTTTTTATATGACTTAGAAAAACAAGCAGAAAAAAGAGGAGGAAAACTACATGTATTACTAGGAAATCATGATGTAATGGTTCTTAATGGGAATCTACGCTCTGTGCATCCTAAATACAAAGACATCGCAAATATACTAGGTAAACCTTTAGAATCTCTTTTTGCTAAAGGCAGTGTTCTGGGGGATTGGTTAAGAACACGACCTGTTTTAGTTAAAATAAACAACCTTTTATTTACCCATGGTGGATTTCACCCTGATCTCGTATCAAAAGGATTATCAATAGATCAAATTAATAAAGAATTCAAACAACAATTGGTCGTTAGTGAATTGCCCGAAGCACGTAATGATCTTGGTACTTTTCTACATAGAAATAATGGTCCCATCTATTATAGAGGATATTTTCAGGGTGAACTGGCTACTACAAAACAAATTGATCAATTACTACAACATTTTGCGGTTACACATATCATTGTTGGTCATACTACACATAGACAGATAGAAACACGTTACCAGGGAAAAGTAATTGTAATTGATGCAAATATGAAAAGTGGAAAGATGGGTGAAATTCTATTGTGGCAATCTGGTGAATTTACTCGCGGAACTCTTTCTGGAGAGGAGCTCCCTATAGTATCCGAAGAAAATTAATAGCTAAAAAATAACATAGCATTGTATATCTCATTTTACAATTTCAATCAAAAAACGAACACTTATGGAATTAGTCATAAAAAACTTAACAAAGACATATAAAAACGGAGTAAAAGCCATTAACAACCTAAGCCTCGAAATAGGTACGGGAATGTTTGGATTATTAGGACCTAATGGTGCTGGGAAATCTACACTAATGCGAACTATTGCTACACTTCAGGAAGCAGATGAAGGTACAATCACTTTTGGGGATTTGGACGTATTAACTCAAAAAAATGAATTAAGAAAGGTATTAGGGTATTTACCACAAGAGTTTGGAGTATATCCTAAGGTATCTGCAGAAGTATTACTGAATCATTTGGCCGTGCTTAAAGGATTAATAAATACTAAGGAAAGAAAAGAGGTGGTTAAGGCACTTTTACATAAAACGAATTTGTATGAGCATAGAAAGAAGAATATGGGTGGTTTTTCCGGAGGAATGAAACAGCGTTTTGGTATTGCACAAGCATTACTTTCTAACCCAAAACTTATTATCGTAGATGAACCTACCGCTGGTCTTGACCCAGCAGAAAGAAATCGATTCTATAATTTATTAAGCGAATTAGGCGAAAACACGGTCGTTATCCTTTCTACTCATATCGTTGATGATGTTAAAGAATTGTGTACCGATATGGCTATTGTTAATCGGGGAGAAGTACTTCTAAAAGGAAATCCTGTACATGCTATCGAGCAATTAAAAGACAGGGTGTATAAAAAGATAATCGAGAAAAATGAATTAGAGAGTTACAAACAGCATCATGTGGTAATTGCAGAAAAATTCTTGTTAGGTAAACCCATCATTCATGTTCTTAGTGATAACGATCCGGGAGATGGATTTATACCTATTCAAGCAGATTTAGAAGATGTGTATTTCTCACAGATTTTTGGTGGAGATCAATATCAAAATACATTACCATTATCATAAGACAGATCTAATATTTTTCATTTCAATCTAATTTCAACAACATTATGTGGTACGAAATACTAAAATTCGAAATAAAGTACAGAGCCAAACGGCCTGATACGTATATATACTTTGCTATTGTGTTTTTATTTTCTATTGTGGCAGCAGATGTTCTCATGAATAGGAATTCTGGAGCCTTGGGCACAAATTCTCCTCAGGATATAGCAAGAATAATGGCAATTGTCTCAGCTTTTTTTACGATGATTACTTCTATGATCATGGGAGTAGCTGCTTTAAGAGATTTTGATCATAATATGGAATCTCTGATGTTTATAAATCCTATCAAAAAACGAGATTATCTCATCGGGCGTTTTATAGGGTCATTCATCATATTATTATTTATTTTCAGTGGCCTGCTTTTTGGACTTATGCTAGGTCAATTTATGCCATGGCGTGATGTAAATATCATGTTACCTTTCAATTTCTGGCATTATTTACAACCTTTCTTGTATCTGGTGATACCCAATATATTCTTTTGCGGGGCAGTTTTCTATGTTGGAGGCGCTTTAAGCCGAAAATTAATGGTTGTATATATTCAGGGGGTATTTTTGTTAATGGCGTATATCGTAACGCTTACATTATTACGAAACCCGGATCATCGTTTTTTTGCAGCTCTTCTTGACCCATTTTCTTTTCAAACTATTAGTATAGTAACTCAATTCTGGACCAAAACAGAACAAAGTACATTAATGCTTCCTGTAGAAGGAGTACTGCTATACAACAGGTTGTTATGGATAGCAATAGGAATAATTACTTTGGCGATAGGGTACTATAAGTTTAATTTCAATTTGATTAGAGGCAAAGCTTCAAAAAAGAAATTAATTGCTATTTCTGAGGAGAAAAACAAGTTTACTGTAAACAATATGAATAGTCTAGTTCCTAAGGCTGATTTATACTTTGGTACCAAAGCTAGTATACTTCAATTTTGGAAGCACGTTTTATTTAATTTTAAATCAATTCTTAAAGAAACTTCTTTCTGGGCCATTGTTCTATGTGGGATGAGTATAATATTTATTAATTCTATTAATTTAGGAACCTCTTATGGTGTTAATAGCTATCCTGCCACATATATTATAGTAGAAGAACTTCAGGAAATGTCGATATATTTCTTCTTAATGATTCTTTTATTTTATTCTGGGGAACTTGTCTGGAAAGAGAGAGACACGAAAATAAGCGGTATTTATGATGCTATCCCTATGTCTGATCTTATCAATTTGGCTGGTAAGTTTATTGGGCTTATGCTTATATATGTAGTGTTAATGGTAGTTCTAATACTTTCTGGTATTATTTTTCAAACTCTTAGTGGGTATTACAACTATGAATTGGATGTCTATTTTATAGGGTTTTTTATTGAAATTTTCCCTTTTCTTATCCTTTTAACATTTATTTCCTTCTTCTTCCAGGTGTTAACAAATCATAAATTCTTAGGACATATCATGGTTGTTATCTTCTTCTTTGTTGCTTTTATTTTATTAGAAGTATTAAAATTAGATCATGGATTATACGCTTTTGGTGGAGGTGATTTAGGAACATATTCAGATATGAATGGTTACGGACATTTTTTATGGCCTTATATAAGTTTCAAAATATATTGGATATTGTTTTCTATTATTCTATTTATTGTTGCAGTTGTTTTTTCAGTACGGGGAACAGAAACACAAATGAAAAAGCGTTGGAAACTAAGTAAACAACGATTGACCAAACCTTTGATAAAGCTAGGAACTATTACTATTGTAATCTTTACCTTATTAGGAAGTTACATTTTTTATAATACAAATATTATTAATGAATATTCATTTCCGAAGGAAGAGAACATGTATAGGGTAAATTATGAGAAAAAACTGAAACATTTTGAGTATTTGCCACAACCAAAGATTGTAGATGTAAACCTAAAAGTAGATCTTTTTCCATCTGATAGAGACTATACAGTAGAAGGGTATTATATATTGACTAATACTCATGATACAGCTATTAATGAGGTTCATATTCAAAAATTACCAAATTATCAGGTAGTAATCGAATATATAAAATTTGAAAAAGGAGCTACGATAAATAATGATAATGAAGAGTATAGTTATTATATCTATACATTAAACGAGCCTCTGAAACCTGGAGATTCTCTTAAAATGGAGTTTAAACAAACATTTACTACAAATGGTTTTGTTGAGAAATCAGACACAAGAATTATTTATAACGGAACATTTTTTGATAATTTTCACTTCCCAACATTAGGGTATAATAGAAGTCATGAATTACGCGATGATAATGAGCGCAAGAAACATGGCCTAAAACCCAGAAGTAGAAGGGCCAAAAGAGATGATTCGCACGCGATTAAAGAAGGATTGTCTAAAGGTGATGGAGAAGAAATTAATTTTGAAATGGTTATAGGTACTGATAACGGTCAAATCGCTATTGCTCCCGGATATTTACAGAAAAAATGGAAAGAAAACAATCGTAGTTATTTTCATTATAAAATGGATAAACCCATGTCTAATTTTTATTCTATTGTTTCTGCCAGGTATGAAGTATTAAAAGATAAGTGGATACCTACTCATGATAGTTTAGGTAATGCTGTTAATCTTGAAATTTACTATCATAAAGGACATGAGTACAATTTGAAAAGAATGATGAAAGGAATGAAAATGTCTTTTGATTATTTTAGTACCCATTTCGGGCCTTATCAATACAAGCAAATGCGAATATTAGAATTCCCTCGGTATGAAATTTTTGCTCAATCTTTCCCTAATACAGTACCTTTTTCTGAGGGTATCGGATTCTTGATGGATATTGATGACGAACACGATGTGGATATGGCTTTTTATGTAACTGCCCACGAGTTGGCTCACCAATGGTGGGGGCACCAGGTAAACCCTGCCTCTGTGCAAGGAAAATCAATGATATCTGAAGCTTTGGCTCAATATTCTGCTATCATGGTACTAAAAGAAGCTTATCCCGAAGAAAAAGTAAGACAATTTATTCAAACACAAATGAACCGTTATCTAACCGGAAGAGCAGGAGAACAAATAAGCGAAATGCCTTTGTCGCTAGTAGAATCTGGGCAAGAATATATTCATTATGGTAAAGGATTGGTTAATCTATATGCATTGCAGGATTATATTGGAGAAGATAGCGTAAATCTCGCTTTAAGAAATTTTATTAGAGATTGGAACAGCTACGATGGCTTATTAAAAACAAAGACAGAAAGATATCCAACTACAATAGATTTACTTGATTACTTTAGAGAAGTTACACCAGATAATCTGCAGTATATTATTGTTGATTTATTCGAAAAAGTAACGCTATATGAAAATAAGGCAACCACAGGAGTATATGAAGAGCTTTCAAAAAATAAATATGAAGTGAACCTAACGTTAGATGTTATAAAATACCATATTGATAGTACAGGAGTAGAAAAATCAATACCAATACAAGACTGGATTGATATTGGAGTATATGGAGAAGGGTCTGACGGAAAAGAAGAATTAATCTATTTAGAGAAGCACAAAATTACGGATCGGATAATGCAATTAGAAATTCTTGTGGATCAAAAACCAATCAAAGCAGGTATTGACCCATTGAATAAACTAATCGACAGAAAAATTGAAAACAATCTGCAAGAGCTTTTAGTTAAACAATAATAAATAAGCTTTTGTTGAGATTATTTAATAAAGATACCCCATAGATATTTGCTGTGGGAGTATCTTTATTAAATACCCACTCTCTTTCTACAATAAATACCTTCTAATGGGTATTTATTTATAACTATAAGTAAAGATCTTTATACATCAAAAATAAGGGGGATTCACCTCTTTTTTTAGATGTATATTTTCATTAAATTTAAATACTTCAATCGTTTTGTAATATTACCCCGATTTTATAGTAATAAAAAGTAATTTCTAAAATGAATATACAAGAACAAATCATAAGGGGCTTTTCTACTACATCTAATATTTCCCTACATGATGAAAAAAATCTAAAAAGAACAACTCGTTTTTTTACTACAGCAAACGAAATTTTAGAAAATGCAATTAATAACCCAAAACGTAAATTAAAGAACAAATTTACTGCTGATGGTCTTATAAAAAAAGAGCTCATATCCGATGCCACTGTTCATGAGAATTATGCAGGAAAATCTATAGAAAGATCAGTTGTCGATTTGGTTCAGCAGGGTGGTGGAATGTACGGAATTGCGTTATTAGGGTATACTTACATTATGGAAAAGATAGGTATTCGTTTTTATAGTCACGGAGGAACAAGTGCTGGAGCAATCAATGCTTTATTTTTGGCGTCTATTCCTGATGCCATATATACCGAAGATTCAAAATTTCAATATGATGGTAAATCACATCAGGCTACTAAATCCGAAATCCTTACTCATATCATTGCAAATACAGATTTTAGCAAGTTCATGGAGAAAAATGGAATAATAGGCTGGTTACAGCAAAAATTACTTAGAAATTACAAGTCTATTATTTTAAAACTTTTTTTAGGAGTTTTTTCTATTGGGTTTCTCGTAGGTATATATAGTCTTTTTGGTATTATTTTTAATATAGCAAATGGAATCTCGGGAACAGAACTACGACTTTTTGATTTTATAATAGGAACGCTAAATGTAGCTGCACTTCTACTATTTATTTATATCCTTTTTGTAAAAATATTAGACAAGGATTTCGGTATTAATACTGGGGAAAGATTTTATAGCTGGGCAGAAAACCTTCTATTATCTATAGAAATAGAAACCAAAAATGACCTCACAAAAAGAATGGAACAGGTGCAATTGGTGAAAGCTAAAAAAGGTGATAAACCAAGATTAGTACTAATTACTTCTAATTTGACTCATAATCGTATTGTGAAATTTCCTGAGAGAGCAGATGATTATTGGACTTCTCCCGGAAATATAAAACCAGCAGCTTTTTTAAGAGCGACAATGTCAATTCCTTTTATTTATAAAAATTTTACTCCAGGTAAAGAACACTACAAAAATGATAAGAATACCGAAAATTCAGTAAAACTTAATGCAAGGTTTGTAGATGGGGGAATGCTCTCTAATTTCCCTATTCGAGAATTTCATAGAAAAGACAATGTAGTGCCAAGATTTCCAACGTTTGGTGTTCTTCTTAGTGAGAGAATTGTAGGTGATCAAAAAGAAAATAAAGATCCATCGAAGAGTGTAAAAAAACTAGAAGATATTACATTGATTGGATATATCACATCATTCATAAGTACATTCAGAAATTTTTATGATAATGATTTTCTATTTAATAATAAAGAAATCGAGAAAAGGGTGGTGACCGTAGATACAAAAGATCATAATTGGTTAGACTTTTGGATGGATGATGTAGAAAAGGCAAAGCTATTTAATAAAGGTGTTGATGCTGCGATCAGGCAAATTGAACAATTTGACTGGAAAGCCTATAAAGATATACGTGAAGAAAAAATTAAAAACCTGAATTAATGAAAAAGTTAAGATTTTATAGTAACCTATGGAAAATCAGTGTAGTACTAGTTGTAATATTAGGTATCTTGTTTGCATATATTCCATCAATACAAGTTGAGAATCTTATCAATATTCAATTTTCTAATTCTTTAATAGAATTTAATGAATTAGTAAAAAATCCACTGTATTTCAAGAATAATACATATTATGATTTTGTTTTTATTATAGCATATTCATTTCTTTTCTATTATTCGCTGCGAGTTTTTGAGAACACTTTAAGCTTAACACTTAACCCTTGGTTTTTTATAATTTGTTTTATCCCCGGGGTATTTGATAGTATAGAAAATGTATCTGGTTTGTATTTAGTGGATATGATTGGTAATAACACTAGCAAAAACACATCCAATATGTTTTCTGTTTTTTATTGGTTTGTTAGGCTCAAATGGGTTTTTGTGATCTTCTTTATATTAATGACAGTAACGATTTCACTTTACTATTTTGTATTAACTATGGAAAGATGGATCGAGATTCTTTTTTTTCCTAAAAAAGCAAAGTGATCAAATGTCTTTTATCTACAAATATTAACACCGAATCTCATATCAAAAACACCTTTTTATTGGTATTTTTGATGTAATACACTGAAAACAGTCTAGTAAATTAATAAACCAACTACAAAATATAAATATATAACCATGAAAACATTTAAAATGAGTACTAATTCTGAGGTAAAACTTAATCTAAAGATTAGTACCGAAGCCTTGGTAGGTACCAATGTTAAATTAGATAGTAAGATCTTAAAAAAGAGTAGCACGTACAACTTCTCTACGAATTTAGGTAATAGTACTAATATCGTAAATAAAAAACTTAATGTAGTAACAAATTGCTTTGTAACCGATGAAAACATTGATCCAATCTTAGAAAATACAGTTTTTAAGATTACTCTAAAAGATGATGAAAATGAACAAAGTTATGAGGGTAAAAAACTGAAAATTGACGATGAGTTTTTTATTGTTTTTACTGTTGTTGAATTAGTAAAAAATTAAAACAATGAACTACAAATCTATCTTATATATAATTCTATGTGTATGCCTATCATTCTCTGGTTGGACACAAGAAGGTAAAACGGATCAAAACTTGAGTGATTTTACGATGAGTAATCCAAGTTCTCCTGCTTTTTTATTAGTAGGAGAATCTCCAACAGAAATTTATACACCTACTAATCTTAAAGCATTAGCACTACACGTATTCAATAATTTTGGAGAAAGCTTTTCTATAGAAGTAGCTCCTTACTTTTTTATCAATCGAAAGAGTAAGAACAGAACCTATTATAAATATATAGGTATAGAAGAGGATCAAACTACAGGAGCGGTGAAACAAAAACCATTTAGAGGGTTAAACACGACAACTTTATCTTTTGCTTATGTTGATAAAGAATTTGAAGGTATTGTTGGTAAAAGAAAAACCTATGCAGTAGGATTACGTACAACTTTGTTACGTTTTTATGATAAAGACAAAATATATGAAGAAGCAAAAAAAGTTGGTAATATCCTTAAAAACCTAGATAATCCTCCTGTTGATGTATTAGCAGATGCTAGCGGAGATGATCCTGTAAAACGAGCAATAGCAGAGAAAGCCATTATCGAGCATTATAAAAAAGAAAAAGAGAGAATACGCCCACAATTAAAAGAGTTTAAAAAAACAGTTAAACCTTATGTTAGTGTAGATGGTGCTATTGGATATAGTGCATTGTTTAAGGGAGATAAAATAGATTCTGGCACAGCTAATCGCTTAGGGAGTTGGATTACAGGACAAGGAAGTTTGGTTCTAAATGAAGGGTCAGATAGTGAACGAAATAACTATCTAAATGTATTAGTAACTGCCAGGTATATTGAGGATGAATTTAATATTGATGCGAATGACCAATTCTTTAAAACGTTTTATCGGGATTTGGGGGCAAAAGTAGAACTAGAAATAGATCGATTTTCACTGGCATACGAATATATTTCTCGTAACGGAAGCATAAATAGTGAGCGTTCTGTAGGAACTTTAAAATATACACTTTCAAAAGATATTACATTAATTGGTGGCTTTGGAAAAGATTTTCCTGTAGATGATAATTTGGTTACAGTATTCGGCATCAATTGGGGGGTGAATTTTGGAGGTAAAGTCGCTATGAAAGAATAATGATTAAGATAACTTTTACAAATCGCAAGTAATCAATTTTTCTAATAAAAAAAGAAATAAAACCCTATGAATACTGTACACCAGTTAATTCAAACTATTGATTCTGTAATTACCAGTATCCAAAATCGTGTTGATTATAACACTATAAAGTTTAATACAGAGAAAAATGAATTAACAGCTTCAGAAGTTGTTAATTACTTTAATCAACTCAAACAAACCGCTTTGGTATCACAAGAAACCCAAAAAAGCATATCGAATGCTCAATTACAAGAGGCTTCTATAATTACAACTACCATTATCAAAAGTAACAAGTTAATAGTATCTGAAGGACAATTAGATCTTAATCGTACAATTTCACCAAGCTCTGCAATAGAAGAAAATCTAACCTTACAAGCTTTGCTTAGTACTATTCAAGACTATAAAAATGTATAACCTTAAATTACTACACATATTTCTTTAATGCTACTCATTCATACAGGTAAAACAGTAATGTGAAATGTGTTGTTTTAAAACAATAAATAAGTCTGAAAACTAATAATTATATTTTTTTTATACATTTTTCACATTTTATAATCTAAATTGTGGCAACAATTTTAAAAGAGGCTTATTAAAAACTAATTTTAAATACTTTATGAAAACTAAATTCATTTATTCACTTCTAATTTTTACAATGTTTTTTATGGCATGTAAGACAGAAAAAAAACCTGATTTAGAACCAGAACCCTATAAATCTATTGAGGCTCCTGTAGCCAAAAAGGTTGCCGAAGAGTTAAAAGCACACGGAGATACCCGTATTGATAATTACTTTTGGATGCGCCTAAGTGATAAGCAAAAAAATGCTGAAACACCCGATGCGCAAACTCAGGATGTATTGGATTATCTGAATGCAGAAAACCACTACAAGGATGGAGCAATGAAACATACAGAAGGTTTGCAAAAAAAATTGTATGATGAAATTGTAGGCCGCATTAAAAAAGATGATTCTTCTGTTCCTTACAATGATAATGGTTATTCATATTATACTCGATATGAAAAAGGTATGGATTATGCTTTATATTGTCGTAAGAAATTAGAAGACAATGGTGAAGAAGAAATTATGCTTAATGGCCCAGAATTGGCAAAAGAGCATGCTTATTATGCGATAGGAGGCCGATCAGTAAGTCCAGATAATAAACTTTTGGCCTATAGTGTGGATACTGTTTCCCGACGTCGTTATGTAGTTTATTTTAAGAATCTAGAGTCAGGAGAAATACTTTCTGATAAACTTAAAAATACAGGAGGAGGAGCTGTATGGGCAAATGATAATAAAACTGTTTTTTATGCTTCTAAAGACCCGGTAACACTTAGACAAGATAAAATATATAAACATGTATTAGGAACAGATCAATCTGAAGATGAGTTAGTTTTTCATGAAAAAGATGAAACCTTTAGCTGTTTTATATTTAAATCCAGATCAGATAAATATCTTATGATCGGTAGTGATCAGACGCTATCTTCAGAGTACCAATATTTAGATGCCAATACTCCTAATGATGAATGGAAGATCATTCAACCTAGAGAAAGAGATTTAGAATATGGTGTTGATCATTATGATGGTCATTTTTATATAAGAACAAATCTTGATGCTAAGAATTTTCGTTTAGTAAAAACACCTGTTACAGCTACTACCAAGGAAAACTGGGTAGATGTTATTCCACATCGCGAAGATATTCTACTACAGGGTTTTGTAATCTTTAAAGAACATTTGGTTTTACAAGAACGTGTTAATGGATTACGTACTATTCGTATTATGAAATGGAATGGAGATAATGATCATTATATCGAGTTTAATGATCCGGCATATGTGTCATATCCTACTACTAATCTAGATTTTAATACCAATATTTTACGATATGGATATACCTCTTTAACGACTCCTAATAGTACTATCGAGTATAATATGGATACTAAAGAACAAAAGGTATTAAAAGAAGAAGAAGTAGTAGACCCTAATTTTTCTAAAGACAACTACGTATCAGAACGTCTTTATGCAACAGCAAGAGATGGTGTAAAAGTTCCTATTTCTTTAGTATATAAAAAGGGAGTACAAAGAAATGCAAATACTCCTTTATTACTATACTCTTATGGTTCATATGGAAGTAGTACCGAACCGTTTTTTAGATCAAATAGGCTTAGCTTATTAGATAGAGGATTTGTGTATGCTATGGCACATATTAGAGGAGGGCAAGAAATGGGAAGACATTGGTATGAGGATGGAAAGCTACTTAAAAAGAAGAATACATTTACTGATTTTATAGATTGTGGAGAATTTCTGGTTAATGAGGGACTTACAAGTCCTAAACATATGTATGCAATGGGAGGTAGTGCCGGTGGTCTATTGATGGGAGCTGTGTTAAATATGAAACCCGAACTATGGAACGGTGTTGTAGCAGCTGTACCCTTTGTTGATGTAGTTTCAACTATGATGGACGAAACTATACCACTAACCACTTTTGAATTTGATGAGTGGGGAAATCCTAAAAATAAAGAATATTATGAGTATATGAAATCGTACTCTCCCTATGATAATGTTGAAGCAAAAGCGTATCCGAATACGTTGATCACAACAGGATATTGGGATAGCCAGGTGCAATACTGGGAACCTGCAAAATGGATTGCTAAACTACGAGAATTGAAAACCGATGATAACCTCCTTATCATGGATTGTGATATGGAAACAGGTCACGGAGGTGCTTCAGGACGTTTTCAACGTTACAAACGTACCGCTCTTTCTTATGCCTTTATGATGGATCTTGAAGGAATGAAAGAATAAAACTTGATTAAAAAAATAAAACACCGGTAAGAATAAATATTCTTACCGGTGTTTTTGTATAATATATTAAGAAATATAAATAAGCTTTTCTAAAAATTTGATTATAAAATCCTATAAACAGTAATTCAAAAAAAATTAAAATGATGCTTTTATATTTGTAATCAGTTTTTACCATACTATTTTTATACAAGTTTATATATTTGATATTTTAGTTTAAATATGAACTTATATTCTCAAATCTTATTTTTCTTTGGCGCATTAGGGGTTTTTAATAGCTTTCTGGTAAGTCTATATTTTATAATTATAAAGAAGCCAAAAGATTTTTCAAATATAGTATTTGGAGTCTTTCTCTTATTTTTAAGTGAACGTGCTCTAAGGTCACTAATCTATTTTTTTAGTGATGCTACACCAAATTCATATTCTACATTTGGCCCCATTAGCTTTATTTTTATTGGTCCCTTTTTGTTTTTATATGTACTGTCTACACTTAAATTAAATACTAAATGCATTAGCTATTGGAAATATCATATAGCATTTTGGATAGTTATAGCAATAGGTATACATCTTATATATCCTTTCAGAAGTGATCCTGTATTTTGGAAAAGATATATTTTGGTTTCTATAAATATTCAATGGTTATGTTATACTCTGGTTTCGGGATATTATTTGGCCAAAAGAATGAAAAACATATCTCAAAAAAAAGAGAAACCCCTTTCTATTAACTTATGGTTAGTCTTTTTACTTTTAGCTGTATTAATCCTATGGTTAATATTTTTCTTTACGAAATACTCTTATTTTGTAATAGGATCTATCACCTTTTCAGTATTGTTTTATTCTTTCTTCCTGTATTTTCTTCTTAATAAGAAACAGAAAAATCAAATTTTTGGGGATGAAAAAAAGTATGCAGATAAAAAGATTGACAACACAACGGCAAAAGTACTGGTAGGAAAGTTACATCTTCTTATGAGTGACCGAAAGTTGTATAAAAATCCAAATTTGAAATCCTCAGATATTGCAATAATGCTTGATATATCTACGCACCAGTTTTCACAATTACTAAATGATAATTTGGGGAAAAGCTTTCCTGCATTTGTAAATGAATATAGAATTGAAGAAGCAAAGCTAATAATTAGATCAAATACCAAATATACATTAGATGCAATAGGGAATGAATCTGGATTTAATTCAAAATCAACATTTTACACAGTGTTTAAAAAGCTTGTGGGTATGACTCCAGCAAAATATAAAGAACAGTTTTAAGTTCATATTTATAAATTCAAACCAAAACAGTCTAGTTTCTTAACCAATAATTATAACAAAACTCTGTTTTTTGTAAAAGAATTTATCAATCAATACAAAATGAAAAAACAAATCAAAATTCTTTTTAATGTGTTTATATGCACATGCCTATTAACAAGCTGTATCTCACAAGAGAAAAGTAAAACAGATGCTTTATCAAATAATGATTCTTCTACGGCTAAAAAATCAATTGTAGAAACGATTTCTAGTATTTCTGCCACAAGTATTGAAGAAATCATAGCGCATTATCACAAGCTTAAGAGGGAGAACCCCAAAGCTTATAATTTTGATGATGAAAATGAGCTTAATAATTATGGTTATCAATTACTAGATAAGGGCAAAATAAAAGATGCTATTAAGATTTTTGAACTATTGGTTGCAGAATTTCCAAATTCTTCAAATCCATATGATAGTTTAGGAGAAGCTTATCATGCAGATGGCAATAAAGAATTAGCAGTTCAAAACTATGAAAAATCTCTTAAACTTAATCCTAAAAATATAAATGCCGAAGATTGGATAAATAAAATTAAATATGCAACATATGATTCTACAAGGTTTCATAAAGTGTATTCAACAAAACAATATAAAAATGACTTAGACGAATTAGGTCGCCGATTAACAGAAGTTAATCCTAATGCCTATAAGTTTATTGCTAAAGATGATTTCTGGAAAGCAATAGAAGTAAAAAAGAATCTGATAACAGAACGTACAACTTTTAGTGAATTTATCTGGCATTGTAGTGAGATTATAGCAAACATTAGTTGTAGTCATACATCAATGGGGTATTTTAATCAAGAAAGAAAGATGATGCCTATAGATTTACGCTTTCCTATAGAAGTAAAATTAATTAATGATAAATTATACGTGTCAGATCCGCTAATCAATAGGGAGATCATAGCTCATAAAAGTGAAATTATCTCAATTAACGGAATTGAATTTAAAACTATCAAGAACGAAATCTATAAACATATCTCATCACAAGGTAATATCGAAACGTACAAAAAGAACTTCATTAATTCACATTCTACATCGATCATTCCTTATGCACTGGGTTTTCCAAAATCTTATGTAGTGACTATAAAAGGAAAATCTAAACCTGTTGAATTAAAAAAACTCAAAAACTACCAAAATAATTTTCAAGAACTCCCTGAATATTTGTGCAAAGAGCGGTTGTGTTTACAGTATATAAATGATAATACATCTGCAATAATGACAATACGTTCTTTTGCCTATTATGGAAGTAAATTTCCAGAATTTAAAGCATTCATGGATACTAGTTTTAAAGAACTGGAACAAAAAAAGATTAAAAATTTAGTAATTGACGTAAGAGGTAATGGCGGTGGACCATCGGATGCAGGTATCTATTTGCTTAGATATCTTGCGCAAAAACCATTTGTATACTTTTCGAATTCTCAGTTTAATGAAAAGTTAGATCCATTTCAACCTTTTGAAAATGCATTTGACGGTAATTTATATTTTACCATTGATGGTAATGGCGGTTCTACCACAGGACACTTTATGTCGTTGGTAAAACACTTAAAGTTGGCAACCCTAGTTGGAGAAGAATTGGGCTCAAATCAATTCTGCACAGGTGGACAAAAAAGACTTAGGTTACCAAATACGGGTATTATTTATGCCGTGAGTAGAAACACCTATGTAACCACAGCAACTTCACTTCCTGTTGATCGTGGTATCATGCCAGATTATACTATTACACAATCTATAGATGATTATCTAAATAATGTAGATACTGTTATGGAATATACTCTAAGACTAATTAAAAAAATGTAATGGAATCCTGTTGTAAAAATCATGATATAGGAAAGAGGTGTTAAAGTTTGTGTTAAAAACAACTGTGTTACAGATAACTAATTACTCTAAATAGATACTTTTGTTGATACAATGAATCTTTCCTTTGTTAAATATTGTTCATTAAGAGTACTAATAACTCTGATATTTGCACTTTTTTTTGGTAATAAAATTAGTGCAAATAGTACTACTTCTTATCACAATTTAGTAGTTGAATCTTTTTCTATACATAGTATAGATAATGATACAGATTATGAGAATGGTGATCAAACGTTTATTGATAGCATAGACTTAAATGAAGTTGAAGAAAGGGAAGAGGAAGAAGAATATGTAAAAAGCGCTTTTTGTGTATTTCAAGACAAAAAGAGTATTATTAAAAACAATGATAATTTTAATCAAAAGAATTATCAATTTTCTACTGTAAAAGGCAAGTACTATATTCTGTACTGTTGTCTAAAAGTATATTCATAAAATTATTATTTATAAATCATAAATGTTAGGGATTGACAAAAGTTAGTCCCTGATTTTGATATTTAATTTTAATAATAATATTGTGAAACATATAAAAATAATACTGTTTATTATTCCAATAACAGTATTTAGTCAAAACATGACTACAGAAAAAAGTTATAGCTCCTGGAATTCTATAATTGTCGATTACACTATAAACAATAAAGTTTATATAAAAAATGAAGCACATTTTAGAAGAACCCGTTTTTTAAAAGATTGGCAACAAATATTAATTAGACCTTCTATACATTATAAATCCAATGAAACTCTGGATTTTGCAATAGGCTATAGTTTTGCTAAAAACTATAAGCCTACATATAATTTTAATGAAAACAATGTTTGGGAACAAGTGACATTATCTCATACATCAGGAAAGTCTAATTTCAAACATCGATTTAGATTTGAACAACGTTTCATTGAACAGTTTGTAGAAGTAACTCCTACAGTTTTCAAAACAAATGAAACAGATTATAAAATGCGATTTAGATATCGTTTTACATTTCAGATTCCTTTGTTTACAGTATATAATAATACAAAAATAAAAGCAGTTGTTTTTGATGAAATATGGTTGAATACAAACTCGGGGATTGTTCCTAAATCTTTAAATCAAAACTGGTTTTATGTTGGGGTATCCTATCCAATATTAAAAAACACATCTATAGGACTTGGTTATATGAATGATTATATGCCAATAGCAGATCATTTTAGAAGTAACCACATTTTACAAACAACACTTAAGTTCCACATTTAAATATAAAAGAAATGAAAACCACTAATAATATGGTGTTTATAGCTGTAATTATGACTATAATAGTATCTTCTTGTACGAATACAAAAGAAAAAATTAAAGGAGAACATTCTATAGAAGTAGCTAAAGAAAAAACTACTTCAACCACTGATCATGTAAAAAAACATTGGAGTTATGTTGGGGAAACAAGTCCAGAACATTGGGCCGAAATTGAAAAGAACTCAGAATGTGGAGGAAAATTTCAATCTCCTATAAATATTGTGAGTTTAGATGCAATCGTTGATACCAATTTAAAGCCTTTAGCTATTCATTATGTATCTAATACCAAAATACATGATGTAGTTAACAATGGTCACTCCATTCAATATAATTTTGAAAAAGGAGATTATCTTATGTACAAAGGTGATAAATATGATTTGAAACAAATTCATTTTCACGAATCTTCAGAACATACCATAAATGGTATTAGATATCCAATAGTAATACATATGGTACATACCAATTCTAAAGGAGAATACTTAGTATTTGCTGTAATGGCAAAAGAAGGAAAAACCAGTGCCCCTTTTAGATTCTTGGAAAGCTATTTACCTCTTAGAAAAGGAGAAACTAAAGCTATAGGAAAACCATTTAATCTTAGTTATAACCTTCCTAAAAATAAAGGATATTATACCTATATGGGATCATTAACCACACCACCATGTACTCAAGGTGTAAACTGGGTTATTTTCAAAGAACCCATCACAATATCTTTAGAACAAGTAAATATCTTAAGAGATCTGATGCCTTTAAATAATTATAGAAATGAACAACCATTAAATGGAAGAGAAGTGAAAATGACAAAATAATAGGGTCGAAATAAAAAACAGAAAAGGACTTGTCATTATAATAAGGAATGAGACCAGAATCCATCAATTTTGCATATCGCTAAAAATGGATTTTGGTCAAAATTCATGCTAAAACCTATAAACGAAGGTTATGAAATAAACCATACACATATCGAGTGTAAAACATTGAAAATTAAGTTTTTTATAAGAGTTGTATATATAAAAACTTGCTTTGTTTTTTGTATATTTATAAGTGGTTCATTTCATTTCGTATTAATTAAGATTGTTTTTTTGATATTGATTATCAAAAACATAATAGAATATTACAATGACCTTCGGATATGACTACTCTTTTAAAACCAAACCTATTAAACTGTCTTAGTAAACAATTCGATTTATTAAGAATTACAGTTTTTATTTTCACACTTTCATTTGGCACCACCATTGCGCAGGGTGTCGGAGATGTTGACCCTTATCATAATAAAAGAATTGAAGAAGTTAACATCATAATTACTAATCCATCAAATGATTCTATACTTAATAATCGGATTCGTGACAAAATACGTCAAGATTTAAAGACCTTTCCTGATAATAGATTTTCAAGAAATCATATCGAATTTTCTTTATCTCGATCACGTCAAGATCCTAAGATCGCTACGACCAAAATAGAAGTAGGATTTGGGTCAATCGGGGGGATTATACTTACTATTAATGTAACTTTAGGAGATCAGGTTGGTGAATCGACAAAAACCGGATTTGTAACGTCAGGAAAAATTAATGATCTTCCAAAACTATACAATTTTGGATCTACATTTATTCGCTTAAAACTTGAAGCCCTTGCAATTCATTATAGCAATACGAATGCTTGGTACGGTAGACCCGATGCACTTCTTGATGGTAACCCATTAGTCTCGGGGATACCCTCGGGGGATGGATATGACGATTGGGTTGAAGGATTTACTCATTTGGGAACTTATGGAATTACTCCATTACATAATAATCTTCATATATATGCCGGTCTTAGTGCAATAGTAAGTGGCTCTAAAGGACAAGAGCTATTCACAAACAAAACAAGAGGTTATATTGGTGTTGAGGATGCATATATTGGTTTAATTACAGGAAAAACCTGGGAAAACGGTAATCGACTTGTAGTAAATGCCTCTATTGGTCGACAACGTTTTACCCTTGGAGATGGATTTCTTATCGTAAATACCTCTGCAAATGGTAGTAAAAGAGCAGCATTGCAATCTAATCCTCGTTGGGCAGCAGATATGCTGGCTCGTGGTAGTGTAAAATACAACAACACATTATTAGAATTATTCTATCTCGATCCAGATGAACTACCAGTAGTAGATTCTAAAACAAGAATCACAGGAATTAATGTAGAAGCACAACCTGCAAAAGGGCTCTCTGTAGGAGCAAGCTTATTGTATGTGCCAAAGTCTGAGTTTGGTTATTTTACGTCAACAGAAGTTCTTAGTCGAGAAGGCCTACAAGTTGTAGATGCACGTTTTCGTTGGCAACCTAAACCGGCAGGGAATTCAGGTTTTTTTATTGCAGGAGAAGGTGGATTGCAAAGAAATGAAAATTTTCCGATGCGCGCATACGGCTACTTTGGTGAGTTTGGCTGGAGTTTTTCAAAACTTCCCTGGACACCAACTTTAAGTTATCGGTATGCTCATTTTTCTGGTGATGATTTAAGTACTGATCGATTTGAGCGATGGGACCCTCTATTATCTGGTGGAAACGGAGAACAATGGGTACAAGGAATAAATCATTTTAAAGTCGTGCAGATTTCAAATGTAATTGCACACAGGTTTCAATTACGTGTACGACCAATCTCAAAACTTGAACTGGTACCCCAATTTTGGTTATTTAAAGCAGATGACTTAACAAATTTGGGAGGAAACCCAGCACTCTCATTTTTAGAATCCAAAGATTATGGGGTAGAGGGCAATTTAACTTTCAAAGTATTTTGGTCGCGTAAGATTTATATCCAGGGACATGTGGCAGTTACATTTCCCGGTGAAGCCGTAAACAGAACCTTGACAGAAGATCCATCGAATTGGTGGAGTACTATGCTATTTATACGATACGCACTATAATTAGATGTAACAAACATATTCTAGTAACTCAATAAAACAAAAAATCATGAATCGAAGAAACATGTTAAAAAACACAACGCTTGCTACTATAGGTGCCAGTGCTGGTATTGCTTGCGCTAACGACTCTAAAGAATCTGAAACTGCATCTGCATTATTAGCCTCAGAAAAGACAGTAGGAAAAAAAGATGTTAGCCCGGTTAATCCAGCATATTTCATTCCAAATCGCTTTAAAGACAAAACAATTATTATTACCGGGTGCGCAAGAGGAATGGGTAAAGCAGCAGTAAAAAGAGCAGCTCTAGAAGGTGCAAATGTTGTAGGTGTAGACTGGCTTAAAGAAGAAGGAAATGCGGTTATAAATGAAATTGTTAAAGAAGGTGGTTCTGCAAAATTCGTTTATGGTGATGTTTCTACTAATGAGACCTGTAAAGAAATGGTTAAAACAGCAATAGATTCTTATGGTAAACTAGATTACGCCATAAACAATGCTGGTGTAATGGATGCAATCTTTCCCGGAGACCCTATAAACTATGAAAAACAAAAACACCTTACATTTAGTCGATGTCATGAAGCAACAGATGAGTATTGGGATGTAGTGATGCGAGTAAATACAACAGGAGTATTTAAATGTATGCGTGAAGAATTAAAACAAATGGTAGCACAAAATCAAGGTGGTGCAATCGTTAATGTCGCATCAGTCGCAGGGCTACGGGGTTTTTCGGGAACTCCCTCATATGTTGCAAGTAAACATGCCGTTAACGGGCTAACAAAAAATGCAGCTATAGATTATGCAGAATATGGTATACGAATCAATTCTGTGTGTATGGCCAATACTGCAACACCAATGGTAGAGCGAGCTTATCAACTTGTTATGGCTAAAGTAAAAGCTAGTGGAGGTAATGCTGGCATGGGAAATATTAAAACCAAAAGTCTTCTGCAGTATACAGATTCTAACCATCGAGACGCAACACCAGAAGAACAGGTAGCGATTATGTTATTTTTATTGTCTAAAGAAGCATCTAATATCACTGGAGCAAATTATGCCACTGATGGTGGATTTACTGCGTATTAAAGCAGTTGTACTCATGTCGATAACCGATAACTATAAATAAAAACTAATATTAATTTTAAAAGTATTAAATAATGGAAACATTAACTATTTCACAATCACTTCTAGAAGACATTTCTGAAGGAATTGGTTCTAAATTAGAAAAGGAAACTAATCGAGAGAAAGCTGCAGATTCTTTTATAAAGAAACTTGTAGAAGACTTAAAAGAATTAAAAGAAGATCAAGATCATGCCATCTCTTTATCTGTTCAAAAAAGGAGTGCTGGAGAATATGTTAATGAAAGACGTTATCATAGCGTACGAAAGGGTTCAGATGGAAAACCACTATATTGTGCAGTTTCCAATACTCATTTCAATTTTCAAATAGCACTTTTAGAATAACAAAAAACTACAAATCAGATATATTCATTTTGTAATTTTCTCCTGTAGGGATTTCAATAGCATATTTAGAAAAGCATAAAAAGTCTAAAGCTTAGTAAGTTAGTAATAACACACTTCAATTATTTAAAAATAATGTTTTAGTATCTTTCCATTCGCTATAACCCAAAGTGTATCCTCGTTGTATAAAATTCCTTTACAGTCTGTATCATTAGTATAATAAAGTTCCCATGATGCTCCTCCGTCTACAGTTTTAAAAATATTTTTTCCTGAGATATACCAGCCAATGTCTTTGTTTTTAAAAGCAAAAGCTTCTACTTTAGAGCTGCTTTCATGAATAATACTCCAGATATCTCCTTTTGTTTCTGATTTAATAATCACATATTTTTCATCACCACTAAGGTTCTTAATATAAGCGATCGCATATCCTGTAGTTGCATCTACAAAACGAATTTTCTTGATATATTCATAATTACCCGCTTTATTTTCTATTTGTATTTCTTTATTAGTCCAGTTTCCATCTTTTAAGTATAATAGCTTAGCAGGATAGTAAGACTTGTTTTCAGGGAATGGGTATGTATATCCTCCTAACCAAACCTGATTTGAAGAAAGTGCGAAAAAAGTATCGAATTCGAAATTTGAAGGATCATTTTCATGTACTTTATCAAATGTACTACCAGTATCAGTAGATTTATATATTCTTCCTTCTGATGTTGCAACTATGATATTACTTTCATCATTATCAACAAAAAAGTCTAAACCCCAAGAACCATTTTGAGTAAAATCATTAAGTAACTTGCTTTCTTCTTTTTCATTTTTACGATATAGAGCCAACGATCTTAACGAATATTCATTGTCTTTTGAACTTAAAAAGAATCCTCCATCAAGAAAATTATGATCTTGATTAATATTAGAAATACTTGCTCCCCCGTTAAACGATTTGATTACTTCAAAAACATCATTAGATGAATTGTTTTGTATCGAAAAATAAACCTTTTCTTTATCAACTCCTCTAAAATCCTTTATACTTTCAATCGAATTATAATCGTGACCCATTGTTATCCACTTATTTTTTGTATTGTCTAATACAGCTAAGCTTTTATACGAATCATTAAAAGAAACATTGGTGTTTGGAATTTCTATTTTTAATTCTGGAAGCACACTAACTCCCTCAGGCACCTTTATTGTTATTGTAGTATTGTTAGCAGTAGTAATCTCAACCGCTTTATTATCGAGATATACTTTTGTATCGGTTATATCACTACCAAAATTTTCTCCTAAAATAGATACTAGATCGTTAACATAAGCATACTCTGTAGAAAAAGAAGTAACCTTGGCGTCTATCGTTTCTATTTGTTCATTAAGATCTTGGCTATCTTCTGAATCTGAACCGCAACCAAAGGCTGTAACTAATAGTAATGTAATTAATGGGTAATTCAAAAATCGTTTTTTCATTTTGTTTGTATTCCTTTTATTTTTCCAATTAAAATTAGACCATAAACACGTACTTATCAGTTTGTATATCCACAATCTTACTTAAATCAGTGTAAGTCTATTCCTAGGACAAATATAGTATTATGAATAACTAAAAAACAAGAAAGGGTGGTCAATATTTATAAATAGAGGATGTTAATTCATGTGTTTTTACTCAGGATTCAAGGAGCTCTAATACTACCCAATAAACATTTTCAAATTGTACTTTTATCATAACAAAAAACTACAAATCAGATATATTCATTTTGTAATTTTCTCCGATAGGGATTTCAATAGCATCAATCTCGATATCTTGTTTTGTATACGCTGTAATTTTATCTCGATTTACGATGTAGGAACGATGTGTTCTTATAAATCGTTCATCTAATCTATCTTCAAATGCAGTTAGGCTATATTTTATAAGCCGGGTTTTATTAGACAAATGAATCTTAATATAATCTTTTACGCTTTCTATATATAGAATATTATCATAGAAGACTTTTACTTGTTTTCGATCCTCGCGTATAAAAATAAAATCATCCTTTTTGAGGGTGGTTTTTTTCAACCTCGGTAGAGGTTGATCGCGTATTTTGTAGCGAAATGAATTTTTCGGTTGCCATAAAAAACCTACTAAAAGTTATAGGTTTTAAAAGATAATCCACAGCATTCAATTCAAATCCATCAAGAGCATAATCTCTATACGCTGTTGTAAATATTACATGAGGCTTAACAATAAGATTTTTAAAAAAATCTGTACCTTTTAATACAGGCATTTCTATGTCGAGAAAAAGTAAATCAATTGATTGTTGCTGTAATATTTTACTAGCTTCTATTGCACTATTGCAAGATGCCACCAATTCAAAACCATCTAACTGTTTCAAATGCGTTTCTATTAGCTCTCTGGCTAATTCTTCGTCATCTACTATTAAACACGTATACATTATTTAGCTTTCAAAATTAAACGAACACAATATTTATCACTTTCTTCCTCAATATCCAAAGAATAATCATCTCCATACAGTAAATCTAATTGTTTTTGAACATTACTCAATCCTATACACTTCTGATTTTTATTTTCAGCAGATATTGTTGATTTAGAATTTTCAATATTAAAAATAATATGGTGGTTATCCGAACTAATTGTGATTGAAATAAAAGCTTCCTTTAGTTCCTGAGTCACACCATGTTTAAAAGCGTTTTCTATAAAAGTTAATAGCAGTAAGGGAGCTATTTTTGAATCCTCTGTGCTATTATTTTTAAAAGAAATACGAACTCTGTTTCCGTACCGTATTTTTTCTAAAGCAATGTAATTCTCAATCAACTCAATTTCTTTTTGGATGGATACAAATTTGTTATTACAGCGATACAACATATAATCCAAAATATCAGATAGTTTTTCAATCACTTCTGGTGCATGATCTGATTTTTTTATGGCCAGAGCATACAAATTATTTAATGTATTGAATAAAAAGTGCGGATTTAATTGATTTTTCAAAGCAGTTAATTCAGCTATTTTTTTTTGCTCATTGAGTTTTAAATAATTCTGCTGATTTTTATAAAACCTAAACATTAAGAGCAGGGCAGTAGGAGTTAAAAATTTAATACTCTTACTCAAAAAAACCGAAAAATTTAAAAGCCTTTCCCAAAAAGATTGTTTTGCATAATGTTGAACTATTGGACTATAGTAGTCAAAGTACCTTACATCATAATAATATATTCTATAATATATATATATGGCATACATAACAAACAATAAAATAATCAACCATAGAATAAACCAGCCCGTTTTCCCTTTATTTAAAAAATTTGGAACCAAATAGTATAGACAAGTGTATGCTATTAGTATTTGTATGGCAATGAAGATGATATAAGATTCAAATAGTTGTAGATAGTTATTATAGTTATCGATATTAGCAGATAATGTAAAATAGAGGAATATACCTATCCAGAACAATACGTGTCGTACTTCTGATTTATCAAAGTATGTTTTTAAAGACTCCATATACCAAATTGCAAATATAGCTTATACAGCTTGTATAAAGATTATTTATCTACCAAGCTCGTGTTTAAAGTTATAAACGGGCAAAAATCAGCTACCAAAACCTAAAAAGATCTTAATAGACTAAATTTCTTCTTCGGTCTACTTTTAAAAAAACGTAAGAATATCAACCATAGTTTTGATTAAACTTAAAATATAAATCTATGAAACGTCTATTTTTTACTACGTTCCCTTTTTGTTTTTTACTTGTTTTATCACAATACAAGATGATGAACCATGGTAAAACTATTATAAACAACGATACACTTCTTTATAAGAGTACAAACGAAATAGTCAAAACAAACCATTCATTTTCAGAAAAGGAAATGATTGAAAAAACGCTTAATAATTATATTCAAGGGAGTTCTTATAATGAATTAGAAAAACTAGAAAGTGCTTTTGCTGCAGATGCATCTTTATACCTTACAGTAAAAGGTACCTTTAAAAGATTAACTCCAGTAGATTATCTCAATTATTTTAAGAATAAGAAAAAAGGAGTCTATAACGGACGAACAGGAAATATTCTATCAATCGAGATATATCGTGATATAGCCACAGCCAAAGTCGAAATTTTTATTCCGGAGAGAAAAACAAAACTAATGGATCTTTTTCTATTAAAAAAGCTGAAAGGTGATTGGAAAATAATTACTAAAACAGCTACAAAGCTATAGGTTTCTAAATTTTATATATGAAAAAAATATTTTTGATAGCACTTTGTTTTTTATCTGCTTTGCATACTCAGGCACAAACAAAAACCATTCAATTTAAGAAGGCTACAATTACAATAGATGGCCAGTTAGATGAATCTATCTGGAAAGAGCTTCCTGAGTATTCGGGTTTTTATAATTATATGCCAATAGACGAAGGCTTAGCAGAAAATCAAACATCTGTACGACTATTTCATAATGGAGAATATTTATACGTGAGTTTAATTTATAATGATACTACACCAAAAACACAGGTTAGTTCTTTAAAGCGAGATGTTCCTATTGGGTTAAGTGATGGGTTTGCCATGGTTTTAGATACACAAAATCAACAACAAAACGCATATTATTTTTCTGTAAATAGTTACAGTACACAAATAGATGGTATTGTTGAACGTATTAATGAAGGATATGATTTTAGCACAAGTTGGAATACGATATGGAAAGCTAAAGCCTTTATGAATGGTAATCAAAAACAATATGAAATAGCTATTCCTTTAAAAGCATTAAATTTTGATACGAATAATGCTGTTTTCGGAGTTCAGTTTTATGTTAGAGATATTAAAAATAATTCCTGGACTATTTTAAAAAATGTAAAACGTAATTATCGCCTTTTTGATTTACGATTTACCGAAAAAATGACCGTTGAAGATTTACCCAATACATCAACTTCACGTTTTACAACAACACCATCTATTACCGCAAACTATCAGACCGATGTGGTAGAGGATGATACAGAGACTACATTTAAACCAAGCCTGGATGTGCAATACAATGTCACCTCTTCTCTTCGATTAGATGCGACAATAAATCCTGATTTTTCACAAATTGATATCGATCAACAAGTAACAAATCTAACTCGATTTTCGGTTTTTTTCCCCGAAAGACGTAATTTTTTTCTTGAAAACTCAGATCTGTTTTCAAATCTAGGAGTCGATGGTGTAAACCCTTTTTATTCAAGGCGTATAGGAGCAAATTCAGATATCCAATTTGGGTTAAAATTATCAGGAAATGTATCCCCAAAAACTAGAATTGGAGTTTTAGATGTACAAACCGATAAAGAAAATGAAATCGCTTCAGAAAATTTTGGAGCCCTTGTTGTCGAACAACAATTATCAAAAAACTTTACCACAACTGGTTTTTTTATCAATAGACAACAAACAGATAAATTTAAATTGATCAACGACTATAATCGAGTAGCAGGTGTCAATATAAATTATAAATCTGATAATAATAAATGGCTTGGTCTGGCCAATTTCGGGAAAAGTTTTAATGATGGAATTTCTAAAGACAATAATTTTTATAACGCAGGAATTTGGTTTAACAAGAGAGGTTTAGAATGGAATGCTGCAATCAAAAATGTAGGTAAAAACTATATAACCGATGTTGGTTTTACGCCAAGATTATATAATTATGATGCTATCAATGATGTTGTAGTAAGAGAAGGGTATACCCAAACTACAGCGGGAATAGAATATCAGAAATTTTATGAAAAATCCAAAATAGTAAACTCTGTTCGTTATTTGAATTATAGTAATGACACTTATTTAGATGAACATGGTAAATTGAATCAGTCATCGCATTTCTTAAATTCAGCTATATTCTTTAAAAACCTATCAGCTTTATATTATGTATTTAGATATGAGTACGTGGATTTAAGGTATGGTTTTGATCCATTAGGAAATGGTAATTCATTAATCCCAAATGAATATCGCTTTGGGATTTTAAAAATTGGATACAACTCTGCAAATAATCAAAAATTTAGATATCGTTTCAATATGCAAGCAGGAAATTATTATAGTGGAAAAAGAACAGCTGCAGGAACGTATCTAAATTATCAGTTATTACCTTTTGCAAATTTAGAACTAAGATATGATATTAATAAAATTGATTTGAATCTGTTAGGAAAAGAAACTTTTCATTTGGCTCGTTTTACGGGACAAATTTTCTTTTCTAATCGATTAAACTGGACAACCTATGTGCAATACAATACACAACGAGATAATTTTAATATCAACAGCAGGTTACAATGGGAATACAAACCTTTATCATATGTTTATTTGGTTGTTTCTGATAATTATAACAAAGATATTGCCCGCACAAATTGGGGAGTTGCCTTTAAAATGAATTATCGTTTTGATTTTTAATCCCTGATTTTTATAAAGAAATCTAATTACAAAACCAATACACCAAAATTTGAAATAATAGAAGCAATTAAAGAAAAGAAATAAGGAAATGCATATAAAAGGTTACAAGTTAAACTCTAATTTGTAACCTTTTTTTTAATCGTCTTGTCAAATACATGTGAATTCACAATACCATAGTTACTCACATTTAAAATTTGATAAAATGAATCAATTAAAACAAATTTCTATAGTATATATATTGTTATTCATAACAATGTCAGGAATATCTTTCGGACAAACTAATTCTGAATTTATAAGAGTTCCCGATGGTAGAAATATTAATGTCTTTAAACTTAACCAACATATAGGAAAAGCAATGGACTCCATAGGAGTACCAGGCCTTTCTATTGCTATAGTGAACAATAACAAAATTGTATATCATAATACATTTGGAGTTGTAAATAATAAGACACAGGAACCAGTAACCAAACAAACTATCTTTGAAGCAGCCTCTCTCTCTAAACCATTGTTTGCATATTTCATAATGAAAATGGCAGAAATGGGTAAGATTGATATAGATAAACCAATTTATCCATATCTTAAAGCTATATTTCCTACAGGAGTTATTGCTAAAGAATCTTTTGAAGCATATCAAACTTTAACTCCTCGCATTATAATGTCTCATGGAACAGGAATTCCTAATTGGGTCAAAGGGCCTATCAAAATAGCCTTTAAACCTGGAACAGATTTTTCTTATTCTGGTGAAGCATATCAACATTTAGGAGCCGCTTTTGGGACAAAACTAGGTATTGGATGGGGCAGTGCACTAGATTCTCTTTTTCTTAAAGAAGCAGCCCATCCCATTGGTATGAATAAAAGTTTTTATACTTGGAATGATATATTAGAAAACCATGCAGCTAAGGGACATATGAAAGGTAAAGTAAACCTGGAAATGCATAGGGATAAAAAAGTAGGACCTGGATATAGTTTGCAATCTGATGCCCAGGATTATGCTTTATTTTTGATAGAAATGATGAATCCCAAGAATATAAAAAAGCATACTCGTGATGAAATGCTTAAAGAGCATAATCATTTTAAACCTGATAGCAAACTTTTAAAAGAAACAGGGCAAACAGGTTGGGGACTCGGTTTTGCTCAGAAGCCTACACCATATGGAATGATGCATTTACATACAGGAAACAATCAAGATTTTCAAGCGTATACCATGTTTATCCCCGATCAAGAATACGGGTTTGTAATGTTTGGAAATTCGGATAATTTGTTTCCTTTACTAGAAACAATAGAACAACTTTTAGGAGAACATTTTTAAGATAATCATATGAACAATTTAAATGAATTTTTAGGATTTATTACCATTATTATAGCAGCAATACTTCTTGTTTTTATAATTGCCAGATATAACTACCTCATTAAAAAAGCAATGATAGAGAAAGGAATGTACCTGGATCAAAAAACTAATAAATTTAAATACCTGGATATTGGGTGTATTGTATTTGGATTAGGAATAGGGTTGTTGGTTTCATCTCTGTTTACTACAATGAATTTATTAGAAGACACTGCCGATTTATTAGTTTGGGGCACGATTTTAATTTTTGCTGCTGGTGGATTAGTAGTTGCTCATTTTATAAGAAAAAAACTTGAGAAATAATCCTACACAACAGGATTACGAGCTAATTCGTAAGACAAATAAAGGTGATACATCTGCTTTTAGACAACTTGTCTATATATATAAAGATGTATCACTTTCTTTGGCGTCTTCTATTATAAAAGATTCAAGTATTGCAGAGGATGTAGTGCAAGATGTATTTATTAAAGTCTATCATAAATTAGATACATTTAGCTTCAAATCTTCATTTGCCACTTGGTTGTATCGTATTGTTGTTAATACATGTTATAATCAATTAAAAAAACAAAAACAGAATGTACCCCTAAACGTTATTGAGGATACAGCTATTATCATTTCAGAAGAAAAGAACATATTAAGTGAAGCCGACCAAAAGAAATATATCAATCTGGCATTACAAAAATTACGTCCGGATGAGTCTTTATTATTACGACTTTTTTATCTCTGCGAGTTAAGTATTAAAGAAATAGAAGAGATTACTGGTTTTAAACCTTCAAAAATCAAAGTCGATTTACATAGAGGTAGGGAAAATGTACATTTTCAATTAAAACGATTACTAGGAAACGATTTAAAACATTTACTATGAAAGAAGAAGAATTTAAAAAAATCATAAGTAAGAGTACCATAGAAACCTCAGATGATTTTATAAATACACTTATGAATACTATTGAAGTAGATCAAAAAATTAAGGCAACGTCGTTTTGGTGGTCATTTAAGCCTATTTTGATTACATGTTCAGTATTAATATTAACCATAACATTTATTCTTTTTAAATTTTTAAACTATAGTAATATTTCTTTAAATGTACTAGCCAAAATTCCTAAAACACCAGTATTTGTTGTTGTTACATTAGTACTCTTATTTTATACAAATTCTATTATAAGATTAAACGAATATCGCAGTACAAAAAACAGATTTGATAATGAATTTAAATAATGTCTAATTAAGATTGGTAGCTAACGAAGAATAAATGTGCATAAAAGAAAATTATTCATTTTTGGTGTACGAATAATTACTATTTTTTATAAATAGTTACTTGTTAAAAGTATGTATATTTACCCCATCCTACATTTTTAAAACTACATATTATACCTCAATTTAGAATATTTAGGAATCATTTTCAATATAGTTAAGTATTAAGAATAAGAAAATTGCACTAGTGAAAGTATTTATTTCTCTAATTTTATTGGTTTTTACCTATTCTTTTAGTTTAGGACAAACCATGATTCACGATCCGGGAGGAAATTTGTCCCAACGCTGGCAAATCAATAATGATACTATTAAACTTTTTAAAATAGTGCCTTATAAACCCGTTTATTTTTTACTGGCCAATTATACTAGCGATATAAATAATCAACCTCTAAGTGATAATCCAATAAATTCTGTAGATGAACCTTCTGATTTTACTAATACCGAATTAAAATTTCAACTTAGTTTTAAAACCAAGGCAATACGAAATATATTAGGTAAAAAGATTGGTGGGGATTTATGGGTTGCCTATACGCAATCCTCACGCTGGCAGTTATATAGTGCACATATTTCAAGACCTTTTAGAGAAACTAATTACGAGCCAGAATTTATGTTAACCTTTCCTACAGCTTATAAAATATGGGGATTAAATGGTGTATTTGCGGGCATTGGTATTAATCATCAAAGTAATGGGAGATCAAATCCCTTATCCAGAAGTTGGAACAGGGTTATTTTACAGGTTGGATGGGAGACACCTTCTTTAAGCATTGTCTTGAAGCCCTGGTGGCGTGTACAAGAAACTCCCATAGAAGACAACAACCCGGGAATAGAGAATTATGTAGGACGTGTTGAACTTTTGTCTGCATTCTCAAAAGGAAGACATGATATAAGTATAATAGCAAGGCACTCATTACGAGGAGGGAGTAGAAATCGAGGCAGTATTAGGTTGGACTATGCAATTAAAGTACTAGACCTATTACAAATTCATGCTCAGGTATTTCATGGGTACGGAGAAAGTCTTATTGATTATAACCATAAACAAACTACTGTTGGGGTAGGACTATCCCTTTTGCAATGGAGGTAATGTTTTTTTAGAGTAGTGTATGTAATGATTTAATTACTGCAATTAATTGAAATATAAATTGTTGGATTTTTTTGATAAAAACCTCTATCTCTGGAGTATACTTATATGAAACTATAAAGTAGTTGATAGGAGCTCTTTTACTTTAAAATAATTTACTATCTTTTCATACGTTTATAGATCATCTAATATAATCAACCAAGACCTCCCTATGGAAATTTTCTCTTCTTACAATGTTATTATAGGAATTTCGCTTATTATAATCTTATCCTTTATTTTTAATGGAGTTGCCAAAAAAACTAATGTTCCTGCGGTACTATTATTAATTATTCTGGGGATTATCATACAATATATTCTTAAAGCTTTTGGTGGGGATACGATTGATTTTTTCCCAATGCTCGAAGTATTAGGCATTGTCGGATTGATTATGATCGTTCTCGAGGCAGCCTTAGAATTAGAGTTAAAAAGCGATAAACTCATGCCTATTCTCAAATCAATGGCAATTGCTTTAATTGGATTAATTGCCTCTACATTTATAGCAGCTGTAATTTTAAAAGCATTAGTAAAAGGAATGACAATGCAATCTGCATGGTTATACGCAACACCATTATCGATATTATCCAGTGCAATTATTATACCCAGCGTATCATCACTACCCATTGCAAAAAAAGAATTTCATATCTATGAAAGTACATTTTCTGATATTCTGGGAATTATGTTGTTTTATTTCCTTACCGGAAGATTAAACCCGGCAGAAGATTCGGGAGTAGGTGGTTTTTTCCTTAACCTAATACTTACGATTGTAATTTCATTAGTAGCTAGTTATGCTATTATTCTAATATTTCAGAAAATTAAAAGTCAGGTAAAGTTGTTTTTACTTATTGCTGTACTATTGCTATTGTATGCTTTAGGGAAAAAAATGCATTTATCATCATTAATAATTATTTTGATCTTTGGATTAGTAATTGCCAATATGAAATTATTTTTTCAAGGAAAACTTAGAGGATATCTTCATCTCGAAAAAGCAAAATCTATCTATCATGAGTTGCACGTGATTACTGCCGAAACAGCCTTTGTAGTACGTACATTATTCTTTGTGATTTTTGGGATAACCATTGTACTTTCTTCTTTATTAAGTCTAAAAGTTACACTAATTAGTCTTTTGATATTAATCTCTATTTATGTTATACGATATGGGTTGCTACGCCTTTTTATGGGAAAAGATATTTCACCTCAATTGTTTATAGCACCAAGAGGATTGATCACAGTACTCTTATTTTATGCTATTCCTGCAGAAGCTATGATTGAAGGATTCGAACCAGGAATATTGTTATTTGTTATTATAGGTACTAGTTTGATTATGACAGGAGGGATGATAAGAGATAAAAAAATGAATCCAACTCAAGAATTGGAAACAGCAGACCCCAATGAAAGTATAGAAGAAACCGAATACTTTATTAATAACACAACAGATCTAAGTGAAATTGATGATGCTTTACCATCATCTGATGAACATGAAACCGAATAATGAAACGTTTACATCGATTAACAGCCATATTAGTAAAATTACAATCCAAAAAAGTGGTTCAGGCAGCAGAACTCGCGAATAAGTTTGAGGTGAGTTTACGTACCATATATAGAGATATGCAGGCTCTTACTGATGCCGGAGTTCCAATCGGAGCCGAAGCAGGTACAGGATACTATCTGGTAGATGGATATTCTTTACCACCCGTTATGTTTACAGAAAAGGAGGCAAATGCGTTACTTACTGCTTCTAAGATCATAAAAACTAACAATGACCAATCCCTGATTAATGAATATCAGGAAGCTATAGATAAGGTAATTGCAGTACTTAAAACTACACAAAAAGAAAAACTCAAAATTCTCGAAGAACGCGTTTTTACATATAACAGGACTGCAATTCACACAAGTACTTCTTTATCCGTTATTCAACAAGCAATTACAGACTTTAGAGTGCTCGAAATCCAATATACCAAAGCATCTGGAGAGTATAGTAAAAGAGTGATCGAACCACTTGGAGTATATTTTACTAACAATACCTGGATCATGATTGCACATTGTAGATTAAGAAAAGATTATCGTGAATTTAGAACAGATCGTATTCTTAATCTTATTGAAACTCAAGAGCTTTTTTCTCCAAAACATTTTAGCCTCGAGGATTATTATAAAAAAAGAGCCGAAGAGTGTAATTTTTCAACTTTTCCAAAAGAAAAATACTACTGACATAGGGTTGTCACAGGTGTGATTTAGTTTTGATGAAAATCATAAATCATAAACAATTAATCCTGATCATTATGATAAGCCTATTGTTTAATTGTGCAACAAAACCAAATCAAAACCCTGTATTAATGAAAACTAGAAGTAAAGTAGTAGAAGTTGTATTGTTTGAAGTCAATCCCGGATACTCACAGAAAGAAGCTGAAAGAGCATTAGCTTCTTTAAATGATGTATTAAAATTATATTACGGATTTATAGAAAGAACCACAGCAAAAAATGGAGATGGGAAATACATCGATATTGTATATTGGAGCGATATGAAATCTGCCAAAGATGCCGCTACAGGTATTATGAAAAACGATATAGCAACTTCTGCTTTTAGTATCATTAAACAAGAATCCGTTCAAATGCATCACTTTGATACATTTAATCACTTTGAAGAATAATATCAAAAATCGATCATGCCAATATTTATTTTGGATATGATTCTTTTTAGCAAGATTTTCTAAATCAAAGATTAAAACGGTTTAAACAATAAGGCATTATAAATTTATAATGCCTTATTGTTTAAATAAAATTATTACCTAAAAACAAATAAAAGCAGAATAAAATTCTTTTATTGATTAAATAAGTGGATTTAATACCTGATCATGGAGGTTTGTTAGAGCTTCATGTTTTCATAAAATATTATAAACAAGTGTTTTATACAAATACAATGATATGCTTTGTTTGCTTGTTTTTTAGATATTGGTCGTTGGTTTTAGTAGTATAAGGTATTATTATATTATGACTTCTTCTCTCATCAAAAAGTAAGTAAAATGCTGTTTTACCTGAAAAAATAACATTCCAATTTATAAATAAAATAGAAAAAGACTGAAAAGTGTTTATGTGATCATAAGAGATTATATAGAATTGCACACATGTCTTATGGCATATATTTAAGTATCTTAAGGGAAGTGTTTGCGATTTTTTATGACAACTTATTGTATTGTTTTTTTATGTTTCTAAGGAATAATAATGATGATAATAAAGGTTATAATAATGTATAAGAAAATGAATGTATATATGTTTTTTATTTATAATTAATTTAGAATATTTTTCTAGATAGATAATTTGTATTGGAATATTTTTCTTTTAGGTTTGCTTTGTAAATAGCTAAAAGAAAAAAAATGAATACATATAGAGATGCAAACCAGATTTTAGATTCAATAATAATAGGGGCGGGGCAAAGTGGATTAGCAGCTGCATATTATCTTAAGCAATTAAACAGAAATTTTGTTGTAATAGATAGCAATTCTGAAATAGGAGAATCTTGGTTAAAAAGATGGTCATCATTAAAACTATTTACACCTTCTCAATATAATAATTTACCTGGGTATGATTTTCCTTCGCCAAAGGGGCATTATCCAAATAAATATGAAGTAGCCGAGTATCTAAAGATGTATGCAAAAAAATTAGAGTTGACCGTGTTGTTCAATAGAACGGCTTCAGCTATTAAAAAAGAAAAAGATGTTTTTGAGATATTTTGCCAGGACGAAATATTTTATGCACAAGAGGTAATTGTAGCAAGTGGACCATTTCATATCCCATTTGTGCCAGGTTTTTCTAAAAATGTCTCTAATGATGTTATTCAAATACATAGTAAACAATATTTGAATCCGGATCAGTTAAAAGAAGGAAATGTATGTGTGGTGGGCTCAGGAGATAGCGGTGTTCAAATCACTAAGGAAATTGCTGAAACAAACCGCAAAGTATATCTGTCATGTGCAGAAAATACTTTTACGATATTTCCTCAAGAATTTTTAGGTAAAACACTATGGTGGTGGTTGAAGATATCGGGATTACTTTCTATAAGAACAGGTTCATTTCTGGGGAAATATATTCAAAATAGACAACAACCAATTATTGGTACAGATGTAAAAGCATTACTCAATAAGTCCAATGTTTTCAAAGTTGGTTTGACTACAAATTATAAAGATAACAAACTTCATTTTCAGGACACTTCTGCAGAAGTATCTAATATAGTATGGGCAACGGGGTATAAACCAGATTTTGGTATGCTGAAATTTCCAAACATTTTGAATGTCAATGGATATCCAAAAAACAAAAGAGGAGTTTCAGAGATTTACGGCCTTTATTTTATAGGGTTGCCCTGGATGCAGACAAGAGGTTCTGCGACTCTTGGGGGTGTGAAAAAAGATGCTAAATACCTCTTTGAGTATCTGAAAAAACAAAATTTAAAACCTATAAAATCTACAGTGTCAGTTGATAAAAAGAAAGAAGAAGTATTAGAAGTTGTGAATTAAAGTGAAGAAAACTCATATATCCCTTCTATGCATAAAGGAAAATCTATTAAGGAAAATCGTATGTGTTCTGTTTTTCTTTTTTTATTAATTTTGATAACACTTATCGTTTGATACTTATATAGATGATCCCAGAACATATTCTTAATAGAAAAGGAGCCAGAAGTTTTAAAGACCTTGATGATGAAGTTATATCTTATTTAAATAAAGGATTGATCCAAACAGCAAATCTTATGGAGTGGCTTACCGTAGACCAGTTGGCACTCTTAAAAAAAATTCTTAATGATATAAAAAAGCCAGATTGGTATGATAATTTTTATGAAGCGGTATCTGCCCAAAAAAAACCTTCTGCTAATGCTAATACCAAAGTTATAGGAACGACGTTTCTAGAACTAACCAATGATCAAAGTATTATTGATTACCTTTCTAATCATATTTCTGATGTTCCCAGATGTTGGGCTGCCTATTGGGTAGGTCTTAGAGAAAGTAAAATTGATAAAAAACTCGAAACCATTGCTCCTTATGCAGCAGATGTACACTTTGGAGTTAGAGAAGTAGCTATATTTTCCTGTAAAGAAGGAATTATAGAACATCTTGATATGGCTATTGATGTTTTATCAGAATGGACTTCTAGTACTGATGAAAATATTAGACGATATGCAGTAGAAGCTACACGTCCTATTGGAGTGTGGACTAAAAAAATAGACGAACTTAAAGAACACCCAGAAAAAGGAATCTCACTATTAGATCCTCTTAAATCTGATCCTTCTAAATACGTTAGAGATTCTGTGGGTAATTGGCTCAATGACGCCAGTAAATCTAAGCCAGAATGGGTTAAAAATGTATGTTCAAGGTGGGAAAAAGAATCTACTACCAAAGAAACAAGGTATATTCTAAAAAAAGCATTACGAACTATTAATAAGTAAAGTTCTTTATTGCGACAAAATAGCTGTTTTTTACTTTTTTACAGAACCTGATTTTGAATATATCAATAGTTAGAAAATGATATAATCTAACCCGTTCTATTGCGAATTCTTCATCGAATGTTGATAATGAAATTTTTTGGTTATTTTTTTATTAAATAATCATTAACACTGCTTGTTTTTGAGATAACTTCAACCGGTATCTATTGGGTTTTTCATAGTTTTAAATGATTTTTAAATCAATAAAAACAGATTAAAAAAAAATAGGTTCGTTTTATTCATGAATATTTTTCATATAAGTTTTGAATGTTATCCCATTGCCAAAGTTGGAGGGCTTGCAGATGTTGTAGGTGCTTTGCCAAAATATCAAAACAAAATGGAGCTTACAACTAGTGTAATAACTCCGTTTTATGACAATCGGTTTGTCAAAGATTCGAAACAAAAAACTATATATAAAAGCACAATACGGTTAGGAGAAATTACATATCCATATAGTATAGAAAAAATAAAATCTCCTGATATTGGGTTCCATGCATACTTGGTATACATCAAGGATATATTAGATAGACCTAATGTGTATAATTATGAAGATGATGCAGAACGATGCATTACTTTTCAATTAGCGGTTTTGGATTGGATAACTAGTCTAGAAGAAATGCCTGATGTAGTTCACTGTCATGATCATCATACGGCATTAATTCCGTTTTTGATGACTCATGCAAACCCATATACAAATCTTCAGGAAATACCTACGATTTTAACCATTCATAATGCACAATATCAAGGGCAGTTATCGTATGATAAATTACATTATTTACCTGCTTTCGATAGAGATAAAATAGGACTACTAGATTGGGATAATTGTATTAACCCTCTGGCTTCGGGAATAAAATGTGCCTGGAGAGTGACTACGGTTTCCCCAAGTTATATGGAAGAACTGCAAGAAAATGCAAATGGTCTGGAAAGGCTTTTAAGACATGAAAGAAAAAAATGTATCGGAATCCTCAATGGAATTGATACGTATACCTGGGATGCCGAGACAGACCCAATGATAATCAGTAACTACCAAAGAGCCAATGTAGTTTCTGGCAGAAAGGAAAATAAAAAATGGCTTTGTAATCATTTTGATCTAGATATAAGCAAACCTCTTTTTGGCTTCATAGGACGATTAGTAGGAGAAAAAGGAGCAGATCTATTACCAGATATCATAAAAGAATCACTACATACTACCGATATAAATATTATGATTTTGGGTTCAGGAAATTCTGAAACCGAAGAACAATTGCAGGTATTACAAGAAAAATTTGCTGGTAGATATAATACATATATAGGGTATGACGAAAAATTATCTCATATCATTTATGCAGGAGTAGACTTTTTATTAATGCCATCTCGTGTAGAACCTTGTGGCCTTAATCAGATGTATGCATTACGATATGGGGCCATTCCTATAGTTAGAAAAATAGGAGGGCTTAAGGATACGGTTATAGATATAGGAGAAGAAGGTTTTGGAATATGTCATGATAATGCTTCTGTACAAGAGGTTTGCTATGCGATAAAACGTGCGGTAGTTCTATATGAGGATCAAAAAAAATATAAAGAAATACAAAAACAGATTATGAAAATCGATCATTCATGGGATCGATCTGCTCATCAATATATCGCCATATATGAATCACTAATATCATAAAATGATCAACAAAAAAATTCTTGCCATTATTTTAGGAGGCGGCCAGGGAACCCGATTATCCCCTCTTACAGATCAACGATCTAAACCTGCAGTATCTATAGCTGGAAAGTACAGATTAGTAGATATTCCAATTTCTAATTGTATACATTGTGATATAAAAAGAATGTTTGTGCTTACCCAGTTTAACTCTGCATCCCTAAATAGGCATATTAAGAATACTTATATTTTTAGCAATTTTAGCGATGCTTTTGTTGATATTCTTGCAGCAGAACAGACTCCGGATAATAAAACATGGTATCAAGGTACTGCGGATGCAGTACGCCAATCGATGTATCAACTATTAAATCATGAGTTCGAATATGCATTGATCTTATCTGGTGATCAGTTATATCAAATGGATTTTAATGAGATGCTAGATGCTCATGTAGATAAAGGAGCCGACATATCAATTGCAACTATACCTGTTAAATCGAAGGAAGCTACCCAGTTTGGAATCCTAAAAACAGATGAGAATAGTTTTATCTCTTCTTTTGTAGAAAAACCAGAGCTGAAAGAACTTTCTGGATGGGAGTCTGAAGTTAGTGATGAAATGAAAAATGAAAACAGGCACTACCTGGCATCTATGGGGATTTATATATTTAATAAACAACTCCTGGCTGATATTTTATCTAATCCTGATACTATTGACTTTGGAAAAGAAATTATTCCTCAGGCAATTTCAAAAAATAAAGTATTGGCATATCAATATGAAGGATATTGGACAGATATCGGAAACGTACCCGCTTTTTTTGAAGCAAACATTAACTTAACCGATGATATTCCTCAGTTCGATTTGTTTAACAAAGAAAATTCAGTTTTAACCAGGCCACGTATACTTCCTCCTTCAAAAATTTCGGGTACCCGATTAAACAAATCCATGATTGCCGAAGGCTGTATTATTAATGCTAAAGAAATAGAACGCTCTGTAATTGGTATTCGCTCAAGAATTGGAAACGATACAATGATCAAAAATACCTATATGATCGGAAGTAACACGTATCAAAATATGAGTGAATTAGAAAATGATCATAACAATGGGATTCCGCCAATCGGTGTAGGGGACCGATGTATTATTACTAATACTATTATCGATAAAGATGCCAGGATAGGAAATGATGTTGTTATTAATGGAGGAACTCATCTTGAAGACACCGAGCAAGATTCATATGTAGTGAGAGAAGGTGTTGTTGTTATAAAAAAAGGGACTGTAATCCCTGATGGATTTAAATTATAGTATGTATGGATAGTGTAACTCCTTGTAGTTTCTTTTCAGAATTTGATATAAACCTTTTCAAAACAGGTAAACACTACCGTTTATATGAAAAATTTGGTTCCCATATCACTACAATTAATGGAGTAGAAGGTACTTATTTTTCTGTTTGGGCACCTTCAGCAAAATCTGTTTCTGTAATCGGAGATTTTAATCATTGGGTAGAAGGAAAACATCCATTATATGTACGATGGGATAAGTCCGGAATATGGGAAGGCTTTATCCCGAGCATAGGAAAAGGAACTGTCTATAAATATAAAATTCATTCTAATCATAATGATATTAAGACAGAAAAGGCAGATCCTTATGCTAGGCGGTGCGAACATCCTCCAAAAACGGCTTCTGTTGTCTGGGATGATAGCTATAAGTGGGAAGATGCAGCATGGATGAAGAAACGTAAAGAGTACAATGCTCTTGATGCTCCTTATTCTATTTATGAAGTGCATTTGGGTTCCTGGAAAAAAAAGATAGAAGAAAATCGATCTTTATCATATATAGAACTGTCTGATGAATTAGTTTCTTACGTTAAAGAAATGCAGTTTACTCATGTAGAATTGATGCCAGTGATGGAGTACCCTTATGATCCCTCATGGGGATACCAGGTTACCGGATATTTTGCACCTACATCTCGTTTTGGATACCCAGAAGAATTTAAAGTATTAATTGATAAACTCCATCAAAATGATATTGGAATTATCTTAGACTGGGTACCATCACATTTTCCCGAGGATACTCATGGTCTTGGTTTTTTTGATGGAACATGCCTCTATGAACACCCTGATAAGAAAAAAGGGTATCATCCGGATTGGAAAAGTCTAATATTTAACTACGGAAGAAATGAGGTAAAAAGCTTTCTGATTAGTAATGCCATTTTTTGGCTGGATCAGTATCATGCTGATGGATTACGAGTAGATGCTGTGGCCTCTATGTTATTTCTTGATTATTCTCGTGAAGATGGAGAATGGGAACCCAATATATATGGCGGGAGAGAAAACCTCGAAGCTATTGCTTTCATGAAAGAATTAAATGAAGAAGTATATCATAGTTTTCCTGATGTACAAACCATTGCAGAAGAATCTACATCGTTTCCTTTGGTTTCTAAACCTACCTATCTGGGAGGGTTAAGTTTTGGGATGAAGTGGATGATGGGGTGGATGCATGATACATTACAGTATTTTGCAAAAGAACCAATTTACAGAAAACACCATCAGAATGATCTTACCTTTAGTATGACCTATGCCTTTACCGAAAATTTTATGCTTCCATTATCACATGATGAAGTTGTTCATGGTAAAAGCAGTATAATTGGAAGAATGCCAGGAGATGAATGGCAGCAGTTTGCTAACCTTAGACTGCTATATGCCTATATGTTTACACATCCGGGAGCAAATCTGCTTTTTATGGGAGCAGAACTAGGACAACGAGAAGAATGGAATTTTCAGAATAGCTTAGATTGGTATATACTTCAGTATACATATCATTCTGGAATTCAGAAAATAATAAAAGATTTAAATATATTATATAGAAAATACCCAGCATTATATCAAAAACAGTTTAGTACTTCTGGTTTTGAGTGGATAAGCTATGATGATCATGAAAATTCTGTTATCGCCTATATGCGAAAAGGAAATGAAAAAGAAACCCCATTAATTATTGTTTGTAATTTTACGCCAATACCAAGAACAAATTATCGCATAGGACTTCCAGATAAAGGAAAATTAATACCATTATTTAATAGTGATGCCAAAGTATATGGAGGTAGTGGTGTTTCTAATAAAAAGGAATTGATTATAGTATCAAAAAAATGGCACAATCAAAAATATTCTGTAGCGGTTGATATTCCTCCTTTAGGAGCCGTTGTATTTAAGATTAATAAGTAAGTATATAATAATTTTATAAACAATTAGGAGTTTCCCAAATCTAACTAATCGAAAAAAGAGAACAGTATGATTATCAATACAGAACTAGAACAAAAAGGAAATTTGTTTCCTGGTAAGATCATTTCCTTTTCGCAACATGTAGATACTCTAAATTTTACCACAGAAAACGGAGTAATTCTACAGGTTACTATTCTTAGAGGAAGTGTAATTCGTTTTCGATATGCTACCGATAATAATTTTGAAAAAGACTTCTCTTATGCTATAAGTGAAACAGGAGCCAGGGGGTATAGTATGCTAAAAGTGATTGAGACTGATGCAGAATATACTATTACAACTTCAAAAATTAGTATTTGTATTACTAAAGCAAATATTCATGTAACTATTTATGACAATGAAAGCAACATAATCTGTAAAGATGATTGGGGTTTTCATTGGGAGCAAAGCTATGAGTATGGGGGGAATATTGTAAAAATGAGTAAATCTGCACCACAGGGTGAGTGTTACTACGGCCTTGGAGATAAACCAATGCATCTTAATCTAAAAGGAAAACGTGTAGAAAATTGGGCAACCGATCAATATGCCTTTGGCAAAGACCAGGATCCACTATATAAGAGCGTTCCTTTTTATATCGGGATGTACGAAGAAAGAGCCTATGGGATATTTTTTGACAATACCTTCAAAACCTTTTTTGATTTTTGTCATGAGCGACGTAATGTAACTAGCTTTTGGGCTCAGGGAGGAGAGATGAACTATTATTTCTTTTATGGCCCTAATATGCAAGATGTGGTTACACGATATACAGATCTAACCGGTAAGCCCGAGTTACCACCACTATGGGCTTTAGGATATCATCAATGTAAATGGAGTTATTATCCAGAGAAAAAAGTAAAAGAAGTAACTCACAAGTTCAGAGAGCTTCAAATCCCTTGTGATGCCATATATCTTGATATTGATTATATGGATGGTTTCAGGTGTTTTACCTGGAATAAAGAATATTTCCCAGATCCAAAACGTATGGTTGCAGAGCTGGCAGAAGATGGGTTTAAAACAGTAGTTATCATTGATCCCGGAATTAAGATTGACGACGAATATTCTGTATATCAGGAAGCGATGAAAAATGATTATTTCTGTAAAAGAGCCGATGGTCCCTATATGCGAGGAAAAGTATGGCCCGGAGAATGTTTCTTCCCAGATTTCACTAATCCAAAAGTAAGAGAATGGTGGGCTGGATTATTTAAAGAAATAATTGATGAAATAGGAGTAAAAGGAGTGTGGAATGATATGAATGAACCTGCCGTGATGGAGGTTCCCGGAAAAACATTTCCAGATGATGTCCGCCATAGTTATGATGGTAATTATTGCAGTCATAGAAAAGCACATAATATATACGGTACTCAAATGGCTAGAGCCACTTATGAAGGAGTAAAACGATTTGCATATCCTAAGCGACCTTTTATCATCACACGATCTGCATATTCTGGAGCACAACGTTATACTTCTTCATGGACAGGGGATAATGTGGCTACCTGGGAACATCTGTGGATTGCCAATATCCAGGCACAGCGTATGAGTATGAGTGGTATGTCATTTACCGGTAGTGATATTGGGGGGTTTGCAGAGCACCCAACAGGAGAACTATATGCCCGATGGATTCAACTGGGAGTATTTCATCCGTTCTGTCGTACACACTCCTCTGGAGATCACGGTAATCAGGAACCGTGGACTTTTGGAGAAGAAGTTGTAGATGTAACCAGGAAATATGTAGAATTGCGATATCAACTATTGCCATATTTATATACCATGTTTTGGGAATATGCAGAGGCAGGAATCCCCATGCTAAAATCTTTGGTATTGTATGACCAGGAAGATTTGCAAACCCATTATAGGACCGATGAGTTTATATTTGGAAACCAAATTCTGGTATGCCCGATACAAGAGCCTAATGCCAAAGGTAGAAGAATGTATATCCCTAAAGGATATTGGTATAACTACTGGACCAGAACATATGTAAAAGGAGGAAAAGAACAATGGGTAGATGCTGATCTGGATAGTATTCCATTATTTATTAAAGAAGGAGCAATTATACCTAAATATCCAATACAACAGTATGTAGGAGAAAAGAAGATAGAAGAATTAAAACTAGAAGCATACTATAAACTGGGAAATAAAGAAGTTTCCAAAGTTTATGAGGATGCCCAGGACGGGTATGATTATGCCAAAGGAAGATATAGTCTTAGAAGTTTTTCCTTTACAGGGAAAGAAAATGAAGTAATTATTCAGCAGCATAAAGATGGTAGTTATATTACCGAATATGAAACGATGCAAATAGAACTGATAGGGCTTCCGTTTAAAATAAATGAAATCGAAATTGATAATGTTGTAGTTTCATTTGAAAGTGTACGTTTTAATGCCAAAAATAATATACTAAGTGTTCCTAAAAGTTTTACAGAACTTCATATTATAGCTAAGTAATTACCTTTTATCGAGCAATAAGGCATTATATAGATTTTTTGAAATAAATATTAGTAGTTGTTTTTTGAAGGTAGCCTGTTATTTTCGTAATTTTAACAAAATGAAAATTCAAGATTAATATTAATATATGAACATGCGAAAATCTATAGTCCTATTAGGAACTGTTTTATTATTTATGTCCTGTGCGACAAATCCATTTACAGGTAAACAGACATTGGCATTAGTGCCTAACTCTCAGATTTTACCAATGGCTTTTCAGCAGTATAACCAATTCTTAGGAGAGAATAAGGTTATAAAAGGGACATCTGACGCACAAATGATTACTCGAGTTGGCCAAAAAATAGCAAAAGCCTCAGAACGCTGGTTAAATGCTAATGGTTATCAAGGGTACCTTAAAGATTATAAATGGGAATACAATCTTGTAGATGATAAAACTGTGAATGCCTGGTGTATGCCAGGAGGTAAAATTGTATTTTATACTGGGATTTTACCGATTGCAAAAAACGAAACTGGTATAGCCGCAGTAATGGGGCATGAGGTTGCTCACGCATTAGCGAATCATGGTCAACAGCGAATGAGTGCTGGTCAAATCCAACAAGTAGCAGGAGCAGCAACTGCAATTGCAGTAAGTGGGAAAGATCAAAAAACACAACAAATCGTTGGTACGGCATTTGGTTTAGGAAGTCAATTCGGAGTAATGCTGCCTTTTAGTAGAAGCCATGAAACAGAAGCAGACCGTATAGGATTACAATTAATGGCAATCGCTGGTTACAATCCTGATGAAGCTGCAGAATTGTGGAAACGTATGAAAGCAAATAGTGGCGGACAAGCCCCACCGGAGTTTATGAGTACCCATCCATCAAGTGATACGCGTATTGCTAATCTAACAGCATGGGCCCCTTCAGCAAGAGCTGAAGCCAAAAAATTTGGAGTAACCTCTTTTAAATAATTGTAAAGTTTATAATCTTAAAAAGATTATACTTACTTTAGAAGCTGTTCTGAGCAAATTCAGAACGGCTTTTTTTATATAAATTGTTATATTAAATCACTACTCGAAGTGATTATAATCTGATGGATATATCTTAACTTTATAAGTAAATGAGTAAACTACTACCAAAAGGGCATAAAAAATTATTAAATGCCTGGGCTTTCTACGATTGGGCAAATTCAGTATATAATTTAACGATTTCTTCAGCGGTTTTTCCCATTTTTTGGGGAGCACTCACTATAGTTAGAAATGATCAGGGAGAAATTGTTAATGATACAGTACGCTTCTTAGGGTACGATTTTAATAATGATTCCTTAATAAGTTATGTCACTGCTTTAGCATTTCTAACCGTATCTATAATTAGTCCATTACTTTCGGGGATAGCAGATTATGTGGGAAATAAGAAGAACTTCCTTAAATTCTTCTGTTATTTAGGCGCATTATCGTGTATTGGTCTTTATTGGTTTAATCTCGAGCACCTTTGGTTCGGATTGCTATGCTACTTCTTGGCTCTAATTGGTTTTTGGGCTAGTTTGGTATTTTATAACTCGTATTTACCAGATATCGCATTTCCAGAGCAACAAGACGCTATTAGTGCCAAGGGATATTCTCTTGGATATATAGGAAGTGTAATTTTATTGATAGTTAATCTTGTTATGATCTTAAAATATGAATGGTTTGGTTTTGAAAGTGAAGGTGTACCAACCAGATTATCTTTTGTTATGGTAGGAGTTTGGTGGATCGGATTTAGCCAATACACATATTATTATCTTCCGAAAGGGAATAAGAAAGATGTACTAACCAAAGCTGTGGTTTTTAATGGTTTTAAAGAACTGAAAATGATATGGAAAGCACTTCAGAATGATATAAAACTTCGTAGATATCTAAGTGCGTTTTTTGTGTATAGTATGGCAGTACAAACGATTATGCTTATTGCTACGTATTTTGGAATCGAAGAATTAGACTGGGGAGAACAAAACCCAACTACCGGATTAATCATAAGTATTCTGTTAATTCAGCTTGTTGCTGTACTGGGAGCATATCTTACTTCTAAAGCTTCTTCTAAATTCGGAAACATACAAACATTGATTGTAATTAACTTTATCTGGATTGGTATTTGTGTGTATGCCTATACAATTACCACACCATATCAATTTTATGTTACCGCAGCAATTGTAGGCCTTGTTATGGGAGGTATTCAAGCATTATCAAGATCTACATACTCAAAATTATTACCAGAAGATGCAGTTGATACGGCCTCATACTTTAGTTTTTATGATGTATCAGAAAAAATAGGTATTGTAATCGGAATGTTTTCGTATGGGATTATCGCTCAGGTAACCGGGAGTGTACGATATTCGATTCTTTTCTTAATCCTTTTCTTTGTGGTTGGTCTTGTCTTATTATTCAGAGTACCAAAAACAAAATGATTACATATTAAAACCTTGTAAGGTTTTTATAATAATAAGAAGAAGGGTAAAGGCAAAAAAAAATCTTTTATCCATTTTTTGTGTATTTCACCTAGTTTTTAAGATTATTTAGTCTGTGATAATTAAATATCATTTTGAAATATAATAATATTGGAAACGTTATCGTTATTAGCTATTTTTATATAATAAAACTCACGACAATGAAAAAACTTATGTTAGTGTTGGTAGTTGTACTACTGGCTTCCTGTAATACTACTCAACAAACCGTTATTGCAGCAAAAAAGACCTTGAAAGGGGAGTGGTCTCTTGATAAAATCTCTTATGACCGTCAGGGGATATTTGAAGTAAACCTGTATAATGATGCCTCTGCCGAATGTTTCACAGGAAGTGTCTGGAAATTTATCCCAAATAATAATACCGGAAAATATGAAGTAAATCAAAGTAGTTGTGTTTCTACAGGAGCAAGAAACTTTAGATTTACAATTCCTAAGCCAGAGGGTAATGGAGCCTATTATTTTATGTTTAAACCCATAAACGAAAAGAAAAAAAGCACAAATAATAATGCTGGTTACAGAATGCTTTTGGATCACCTTGATGATACTACTATGACATGGAAAATGACTGTGAGCCTAGAAGGGAAACCTTTTGTAATCACCATGAATTTTAATAAATTACAATAAACTCAAATCGATAAATGATGAAGACAAATCTTAAAAAAATAGTGGTTGCTGTAATGGCTGTTACATTTTTAACAAGTTGTGAAGCTGTTAAAAACTCAAATAACACACAAAGAGGAGCAGTAATTGGTACTGCAGCTGGAGCAGTGATAGGAGGAATTATAGGAAATAATGTAAAAAACAAAAACTCTGCACTGGGCGCTGTCATCGGTGGTGTCGTTGGAGGTGTTGCTGGTGGTGTAATCGGTAAGCAAATGGATAAACAAGCTCAGAAAATTGAGTCAGAAATACCAGGGGCCGAAGTAACAAGAGTAGGAGAAGGTATAGATGTAGTATTTGATGAGAATAGTGGAGTATATTTTGCTACAAATAAATCTACTCTTAATTCGAAGTCTAAAACTAATCTTAATAAATTAGCTGGTATTTTTAAAGAATATCCAGATACTAATATTATTGTAGAAGGACATACAGATAGTACAGGTGATGATAGTTATAATATGTCATTATCTCAAAAAAGAGCAAATGCTGTTACAAACTATTTAATATCTCAGGGAATAAGTAAGAGTCGTTTAACGACTTATGCTCACGGAGAGACACTTCCAAAATATGATAATGCAACTCCGGCAGGAAGAGCTAAAAATAGAAGAGTTGAGCTTGGTATTGTTGCTAATGATAAGATGAAGCAAGATGCACAAAAGCAAGTAAAGCAATAAATTTTTGTAATAAAACATTTAAAATCCCGACTATATAGTCGGGATTTTTTTATGCTTAATTTTTAATGTATCTTCAATACTTGGACACGTATTCACACATAATAATCATTGGCGGAGGGCTTGCCGGACTAACCAATGCTATTCACTTAGCTAAGGCAGGTATTCCTGTTACACTTGTCGAAATGAACACGTATCCAAAACACAAAGTATGTGGCGAATATATATCTAATGAAGTACTACCATATTTTGAATTTTTAGATATAGATATCAATGCTTTACAGCCTACCAGAATTTCAAAATTCATTATAAGTACACAAAAAGGAAAATGTATACAAAGTACATTGCCTTTAGGAGGTTTTGGAGTTAGTAGATATGCTCTTGATCATTACCTATGGAAAAAAGCAGCGGAGGCAGGAGTACAGCTAATACAAGATCAGGTAACCGATGTACATTATCACAATAATCGTTTCCAAATTAAAACAGCGGGCGATCGTGTCCTAACCAGTGATTATGTTATTGGTGCATATGGAAAACGGACTCAACTTGATAAAACTTTAAAACGAGATTTTAGTTATAGAAAATCTCCCTGGTTGGCTGTTAAGGCTCACTATAAGGCTGATTTTGATTCAAATACAGTCTCGTTACATAATTTTGAAGGAGGATACTGTGGTCTTTCTATGGTAGAAAACAACATCGTAAATGTATGTTATTTGGCTACTTATGACAGTTTTAAAAAATATAAAGATCTAGATAGCTTTCAAAAGGAGGTTCTGTGTAAGAACCCACATTTAAGTACATTCTTTAAGAAAGCCGAATCATTATTTGATATTCCTATTACGATAAGTCAGATAAATTTTGATAAGAAAAACCCTGTTGAAGATCACGTTTTTATGACCGGAGATGCTGCTGGTTTAATTCACCCCCTTTGTGGTAATGGTATGGCAATGGCAATACAAAGTGCTCAGATACTTAGCGAACTACTAATACATAATTATAATCAGGGTTTAATAACTCCCCGAAAAATAATAGAAATAGAATACACCAAACAATGGAATAAAGCATTTTCTAAAAGATTGTATACCGGTAGAGCATTACAAAAAATCTTATTAAATGATAGATTACAACAGCTTTCTTACACAATAACTAATATTATACCAGCTATTGTACCCAGAATTATAAAACAAACCCATGGAGAGCCTTTGATATGTTAGCAAATTTACAATATAGGAGTAATGAGGTAGAACTCATGGATAATCCAGAGATTGAAGAAAAGGCTTTGCAAATAGCATTATCCGATATTTCTAGAGTAAACAAATGGTTGGGAGGCAATGCAATTACTAGTAAGGCCGTACGCACTTTGGTTAAAAATCTTAATCCTTCACAAGAGATTACAATTCTTGATTTAGGTTGTGGTGATGGTGAGATGTTAAGAGCAATTGCTGATTCATTCAGAAAAGAAAAAAAGAATATAAAACTCATAGGTATTGATCTGAATAATAAATGCTTAGATTATGCTATCGAAACAAGTACTTCATATCCTGAAATATCCTTTTTTAACAAAAACATTTTAGAAATAGAAGCTTCAGAATTTTCTTGTGACATCATTATTTGTACGTTAACATTACATCATCTTAGAGACGAGGAGATTAAAAAAATTATTAAAAAAGCTGTTAACCTGGCAAAAACTGCAGTGGTAATCAACGATCTTCATCGTAGTGCATTGGCATATTATCTTTTTAAGATGTTTAGCTTCTTTTTTATTAAAGGGTATGTAGCAAAAAATGACGGATTGATTTCTATAAAAAGAGGATTCAAAAAACAAGAGTTGTTATATTTTGCTAAATCACTTCATCTACAAGAGTATAAAATAGATTGGAAATGGGCTTTCCGGTATCGGTGGATTATAAAAACTGCAAGTAAATAAAATTAAAAAAGTAAGAAAATTGAATGTAAAAATAACTGCTGTAACCAAACAACTCCCACAATACATGCGGGAGACAAAGGAAATATTACCCTTTGTCTCTGAATGGTTATCAGGCCAGAATGAACGTTTCAGACGTAAGGTGATTAAGATTTTTGAAAATGCAGCAGTAGATCGGCGTTATGGGATCATGAGTATCGAAGAAGTATTTTCGGCAACTTCTTTTGAGGAGAAAAACGATATCTATATCAGAGAAGTAAAGAAATTAGGGACTTCTGTTTTAAAAAAAGCTTTAGAAAAAGTCGATTGGGATCCTAAATCTCTTGATTATATCATTACTGTAAGTTGTACGGGTATTATGATTCCTTCTATTGATGCATTTATTATTAATGATCTTAATCTTAAACAAGATATTGTGAGATTGCCTGTTACAGAAATGGGATGTGCAGCGGGTGTTTCGGGGATTATTTATGCAAGAAACTTTCTGCAGGCTAATCCGGGAAAGAGAGCTGCGGTAATTGCCATAGAATCTCCTACGGCAACATTTCAGTTAGATGATTATAGCATGACTAATATGGTAAGTGCTGCTATTTTTGGTGATGGAGCGGCGTGTACATTATTATCATCAGAAGAAGATGCTACAGGTCCAAAAATTATAGGAGACGAGATGTATCATTTTTATGATGCAACAACAATGATGGGTTTTAAACTAACCAACGGAGGCTTGCAAATGATATTAGATCCTAAAGTACCAGAGACCATAGCGGCCCATTTTCCTAATGTTATCCATCCCTTCCTTGCAAAATATAACAAAACTATTGAAGAGGTAGATCATCTTATTTTTCATCCCGGTGGAAAAAAGATAGTACAGACAGTAGAAGAACTTTTTGGACATTTAGGAAAGAATATTGAGGATACAAAAACTGTTCTGATGGAATACGGTAATATGAGTAGTGCTACTGTGTTGTATGTATTAGAGCGATTCATAGAACAAAACCCGGAGCCAGGAGAAACAGGACTTATGCTTAGTTTTGGGCCAGGATTTTCTGCACAAAGAATATTGCTGGAATGGTAAAAAAGACTATTTTTCATTTCCGAGAAGGCGAAACTTTTTTAAATAAAACGTGTGAATAAAGATTTTATAGATAAAAATGAATGGGCACTCATCTTGGGTGGCAGTAGTGGTTTGGGCTTAGCCTCTGCCAAAAAACTAGCTTTACATGGCATGAATATTATCATTGTGCATCGCAATCGTAAAAGCGAAATGAATCATATTGAAGCTGATTTTGAAACAATAAGAGAAATAGGAGTTGGTTTTCTTTCATTTAATATAGATCTTTTGAAACCAGAAAAACGAATAGAGGTTATTGCCGAAATAAAAGATGCTATAGATGAAGGGCGCATAAAAACAATTGTACATAGCGTTGCAAAAGGAAATCTAAAGCCTATGATTGATGCCGAACATGTATTAAAGAATGATGATTTTCATTTAACTATCGATGCTATGGCAATTAGTCTTTATGATTGGGTTACATCGATTTTTAAAGCAACGTTGTTTGCAGAGGATACAAGAATTATTTCTTTTACCAGTGAAGGAAATACCAAGGCCTGGAGAAATTATGCAGCTGTTTCTGCTGCCAAAGTAGCCCTCGAAGCCATTACCAGAAGTATAGCGCTAGAATTTGCGCCTTACGGCATTAAAGCCAATTGCCTGCAACCTGGAGCAGTAGATACTCAATCATTACGAATGATCCCCGGTCATGAACAGATTGTGGAGCATAGTATAAAGCGTAACCCGTTTAATCGAATTACAACACCAGAAGATGTAGCAAATGTAGTGTATTTGCTATGTAAAGAAGAAGCCTCCTGGATTAATGGTTGTCTAATACCTGTAAATGGAGGCGAACATTTAAACTAATTATAGAAATAGATATGAAAAACATGTTAATTCTGTGTCTCCCAATTATGCTTTACATTCTGTCTTGTAAAGAAGATAGTAATAATACAGGAGATGTAGTTACCGGCGCAGATGATAATAAAGCAGAGATTATCAGTGTCGAAGTAACAGGAGAAGAGGGTAAGTATTCTTTTAATGTTGGCATTAAGAGTCCGGACAAAGGCTGTAATCAATATGCAGATTGGTGGGAAGTTATTTCTGAAGATGGAGAATTGTTTTATAGAAGAATTTTAGGGCATAGCCATGTGAGTGAGCAACCTTTTGTACGATCAGGCGGGCCAGTTCCTATTAAAAAAGATCAAATAGTATATGTGCGTGCACATATGAACACAAGCAAATATGGTGATAAAGTGTTTAAAGGTAGTGTAGCTATAGGGTTTACAGAAAGTACTTTGGAGAGCGAATTTGCAGATAATTTAGGAACAAAACAACCGCTTCCGAATGGATGCGCATTTTAAAACTCATTTAATTTTGATTATAGAAGATATTATACGAGAACTACCCTACAGCAAACCCTTTTTGTTTGTAGATGAAATTCTGGAGATTGATGATGATCATATAACAGGTAGTTATACATTTCTAAAGGATGAATATTTTTATGAGGGACATTTTAAAGACAATCCCATTACTCCTGGAGTAATACTTACCGAATGTATGGCTCAAATCGGGATGGCATGTTTTGGGATTTATCTTTTGAAAGGAGAATGGAGTAAGACCAATTTTGGAGTAGCAATGACCAGTAGTGATGTTAATTTTTACCACCCTGTTTATCCTGAAGAGAAAGTGACTGTAATTGCTACTAAAGAATATTTTAGATTTAATAAGTTAAAATGTAAGGTTGCTATGTATAATTCTGAGGACGTGTTGGTTGCTAAAGGAATTGTAGCAGGAGTAGCTTTTAAAAAATAAAAGATGAGTAGTATAGGATATTCGTTAGTGAAATTAGTACTTAGACTGAAAGGAGAAAAGAAATCCTGGTCTCAAGATCCTATTGAATACTATAAAAAAAGAAAACAAGATATACACACCCCTAATACAAAGCTTTTATTAGGTAGCACCTTTGAAACTAAAGAGGTATGCAATAGTAAAGTGACCAATATTGTCCCTAAAAATACCAATACAGATTTTTTGTTATTGTATTGTCACGGAGGAGCCTTTGTTTATGGCCCTACTCGAGAAAATTGGATAGCAATCGCTAAGATCGCAAAACAAGCACATTCTCATGCCTGGATGGTAGATTACCCAAAAGCACCAGAAAACACTATTAAAATAATAACAGAAAACATATATCAAGTATATCTCGAAGCGATAAAAGCATACGATCCATCCAAAATCATTCTAATCGGTGATTCTGTAGGCGGGAATTTGATAATGACTCTTACGCAACGATTGCTAAAAGAAGAATCTAAATTACCAAATAGGTTAATAGCGATTACACCAATGATGGATGCCAGCTTAACAAATCCAAAAATTAAGGAAATTGATTTGATAGATCCTATTCTTAGTGTGAAAGGAGTGAAATCTGCAAAGAAGATGTGTGCGGGTCAATCTTCGCTAAAAGATCAGATAATTTCCCCTGTATACGGTGATTTTGATAATTTTCCGCCAATACACCTGTTTACTGCTACAAACGACATATGTAGTCCGGATCAAGAGGTGCTAATAGATAAAATAAAAGAGGCACAAGGTAAAATAGAAGTTATTAAAGGAAAAGGAATGCCACATATATGGCCAATACTACCTATACTATCTGAAGCTAAAATTGCTATAAAGAAAATAGTATCGATTATTAACTCAGCTATAAATAATGAATAGAAGGCGCGTAGTTATAACAGGTTTAGGTGTGGTTGCTCCAAATGGAACGAACGTTTCAATTTTTGAAAAGCATATTCGTGATGGAGTAAGCGGTATACAGTATATGGCTAAATTAAATCATCTTAATTTTTCTTGTCAAATAGCTGGTTTTCCAATATATAGTAAAGATTATTTAAATAATTACTTTAACCCTATTCTACAACGAGGATTAAATGCTTCTGGTATGGAATATGGAGTTATTGCTGGTATTGATGCTTGGAAAGATTCCAAGTTACCTATCAATGATTCTGAAACACCACTTTGGGATGCTGGTGTTATTTTTGGAACCGGAATATTGGGTGTAGATAAATTTCGAGAAGCTATTTATAAAGTAGACGAAGGTAAAGTAAGAAGGTTGGGTAGTACCACAGTTGTTCAAACTATGGCCAGTGGTATAAGTGCTTTTTTAGGAGGTATGTTGGGATGCGGAAATGTGGTTACTACTAATTCTTCGGCTTGTAGTACAGGTACCGAAGCTATTTTGATGGCTTATGACCGTATAAGCGATGGTAAAGCAGAAATCATTCTGGCGGGTAGTACAAATGATAGTGGGCCTTATGTATGGGGAGGTTTTGATGCTATGCGTATTCTTCCATATAAGTATAATGATAATCCTACCAGTGCTTCGCGCCCTATGAGTGCTACAGCTAGTGGTTTTGTTCCTGGGAGTGGAGCAGGAGCTTTGGTTATCGAAAGCCTGGATAGTGCCCAAAAAAGAGGAGCTACAATTTATGCAGAAATTTTGGGAGGGCATGTAAATAGTGGTGGGCAACGTAAAGGAGGGAGTATGACAGCTCCTAATAGCGAAGCGGTACAGCATTGTATTCGTAAAGCGGTAGCGGATGCAGGAATAGATCCGGGAGAAATAGATGCAATCAATGGTCATCTAACTGCTACAACGATGGATAGTGTCGAAATACAAAATTGGTGCATCGCCTTAGGACGAAAGGGGCAGGGTTTTCCATATATCAATTCACTTAAGAGTATGGTAGGGCATTGCTTGGCAGCTTCTGGTAGTATAGAAAGCGTAGCAACTGTATTGCAATTAAAAGAGGACTTCATCTTTGGGAATATAAATTGTGAAGATTTACACCCCGAAATAGAAAATTTGGTATCCAGGGATCGAATTCCTACCAAAACATTTGACTATTCTCCCAAGATTATTGCAAAAGCTAGTTTTGGATTTGGAGATGTAAACGCTTGCGTTATCTTTAAGAAATACACATAAAATAGTATTAAAATAAGTATTGAATCAACTCAAATTAGATTATGACAAAAAAAGAATTACTTTCTAAATTAAAAACAATCATAACGCCGTATGTGCAAAATGAAGAAGGGCTTGATACCCTTACCGAAAACACTGATTTTATAAAAGATCTGGAAATTAATTCTGCAAATCTGGTAGATGTAGTACTTGATGTTGAAGATGAATTCGATATTGAGATTGATAATGAATCGATGGAGAAAATGTTAACTATTAAGGCTTCAATTGCTGTAATAGAAGATAAATTAGCGTCCAAATGATCGGTAATGATATTGTAGATCTTCAATTGGCCAAAGCCCAGAGTAACTGGCAGAGAAGAGGGTGGCTTCAAAAAATATTTACAATTCAGGAACAACAGTATATTTTTGCTTCAGAAAAAATAGAATTGCAGCTCTGGCAGTTTTGGAGTATGAAAGAGGCGGCATATAAAGCTCACCAGAGGCGATTTAATCTTTCTCGCAGGTATAACCCCCAAAATTTTGAATGTACACCAAATAGAGAGGTTTATGTGGGTAATTACAGTTATAAAACACGTACAGAGACGCAAAATGAATATGTATATAGCATTGCAATGGTATCTGATGTAGGTTATCACTCTTCAGTATATGATAAAGCAATGAATATACGTTCTAAGTTAAAAGAAACAATTTCTAAAAAACTAAATATAGATTCGTCTCTCATTTATTTTACTAAAGATAGTAGAGGAATTCCGATAGTAAATATCAACCAAACAACAATGCAATTGCCAATATCTATAACACACCACGGAAAATACTCGGCATTTGTCGTTTCAGTTTAACAATTTGTCGTTAATTGAATTAGATTTCAACAGTAATAGGATCTAAAAAAACAATTAAGCATTGTTTCCTATTCTTTTATACACAACTTACTGATAAAATTTACCCATATCACACCATTTATCCCGTTCTTTTTTATCAAAAAAGAGGGTTAATTGTGGAAATCCTAATATTGGATCGGTGTCCTTATCAATAATTTTGATAGCAGCCATACTTACATCTTTTTCATTCCTGAAATGCAGTTCTACATCATGAGGGTAATCTGTATTCGATTTTGGGTTTCCAAGTGTAAGTTTACTTTTATAAATAAGCTTCCAGTTTAAAAAAACCGATGTTATTTCCTCTCCAAGATAGGGCTGCCAATGAAGTGATGCATCATATATCTTTTTAAAGTATTTCTTTTCTCTTTCCCAATACCTGATTCTCTTAATATATACACCTTGTAAAAATCCAAGTTTTAATTCATCTGCGGTATAGATGTGAAATACCTCACCATCGGTACACTGTATAAAAATTCCTTCCTGTATCGCATGATACGTTGTATTGATACTAAACACACCTTTGTACCACACTTTCTTAATAGTGGTATGTTTCAAAGCCAAAAAAGCAATTTCGAGATCTGTTTTAACCTTACTCATCAGGTTCCATTATAAATCTGATATCTGCCAAAGCTTCAGAATATACAATTGGTGGTACATCTTTAAAAGGTATTAATCTTTTATCTGTTGCCGATGCAGGGTTGTCATAAACATAACTCCCGGTTTGCACAGCATCTTTAACTACAAAATAAAATGCTCCTGAATCCATATTCTCTTGATAACTTTCTCTAACCGGAAGATGATTGGTATCTATAAAAGCATCGATGTTATCTGCAGAAAATGTTTTCTTATACGAAGTTACACCACCACCGTCTGTTACAGATCCTCTTTTCCAGCCTTTTTTCATCACTCGGTATCTAAAAATACTTACTTGTTGGTGTTTTTCGGTAAATATTTTGGATAGAGTTGTTTCTTTATGGTCTTCTGTGAGTTTTTCAATAGTTCTTTCTAATTGTTTAAAAGTTGATGTAATATTTTTAGTATTAAAATACGCTAACCAACTTTTGGTAAGATCTACACCTAAAAGTAAGGGGTGTGCTAACATTATTTTATCGGTATCTTTTAGTAAAATGGTGTTAGAATATACATCTGCAAAAGAACCATCTTCGAGAACAATGAAACTTTCTTGGGTATCATTCTTAACCCACACAGAACTTTGAGAAAAGGCAAAAGCAACGGGATTCTCCATAAAAAATACTTTCCAGTCGGCTGCGGGCCAATGTCGTTGTGTAACCAAATGCATCTCCATCGACTGTGCGAATTGTTTTGCTACATCATTAAGTATTTTTGTTTTTTCTTTTATAACTTTCTTAAAATCAGCAGAAGCTTTAGGTATTGTTTGTATAATTTTTCCTGTATCATTTCTAAATTTAAATTGAAGATTTACATCAATGAGCATAGTGTACGTTGCTCTGCCTTCATGTATCTGTAGTTCGCGACCAGAAAAATCAAAATCAGGAATCATACGTTCTTGCAATTCAAGGAAGGTTAGATCCAAATGATCAGCAATGGTTATAAGAGCTTCCTCTGCCGTTGCAGCAACACTATATCTATCACGGTATTTTTTCATGATTTTATCTAGTACCAGTGCAGCATCATATGAACTCATAAGGCCAAGTAATTCACAAGCAGCATCACTTCGTTTTTTTAATCCTTCTTCTCCCAAAACCTTAAGTATATCGGCTCCTCCAAAAAGTCCTATTGCAGCAAAAGCAGGTCTGTTTTTGGCAACTAATCCTTTATTTTTCTGTATCTTATACCATACTACAGTAGCAAATTCCTGGGATTTTCTTTTGTCTACAAGTAGATACAATGGTAAGGCTTCAATATCTGGTTCTATAGTATTACTACACTTTTGTTTATAAAAGATATAGTCTATTTCTTTTTTTGTAAACTTAGAACCATCAGCCCAATAAAGAGCCGGAAGTTTGTTTGTCCAGGTAAATACTGGTTTTTCAAGTTTACCCAACGCCTGCATGTCTTTAATTCTATTCTTCATTTCTAGAATAGTAACAGTACTTGGATTTTGCTCTTTATAAACAAGTTCTATTACAATCCCACGTATAGTATCATTTTTCTCGGTTTTAAGTAATTCTGAAAAGAGAGTACCTAATGCAATATTTTTTTGTTTGTCTTCCAAACATAGTAAAGCTTTAACCGCTATTAGTCTATCTGCGTCTTTTTTGGATTTCAACAATTGTAAAGCTTCATTTATGATAGTGGTATTCTGATACAATCGAGATAACTCCAGGGAAGCCATTTTTGAGATACTTTCATTTTTTGCCTTTACAAGTTGCCATACCTTTTGGTGATACTTAGCATAGTCTATTTTACTAATAATCTTAAAAAGATATCTAAAATGTTCTTCAGAACGTGAACTATCAGGATTTATGTTTAGCGCCTCTCCAACAATGTCTACAGCGTCCTGACCAAAATGTTGTATTGCTATTCTTGTGATATTAAGATCGATCACTTTTACATTTTTAACATACTCAAAAACAGTATCCTTAAGCTCTAATCCAAATAATTCTAATGCCCAATCAATAAATTCTGGTGTGCAATCAAAATACCGACGACCTAATGACCATGAAAATTTAAAACTTGTATCATTTTTCTTTTCTGCAGAGATGATCTTTAGTGTTTCCTGCACTTTTATAAATGTTTCTGCTTGGTATTTTTCTTTGGCATGGTAGATCAATATTCGATAGCATTCCATAATGCACTCATGACAATCTGTTTGCTGTAATAAATCATGAATATAATGTTCATATGATTCGAAATCAAAATCACATAATATCTCCAGTAAATAGAAGGGGATATGACGTTTTGCTCCACCAGAACCTTTATACTCCCCAATACATAGAAGTTTAGAGAGGTGAATATCTAGTAATGCCCTATCATTTTTTAGCATGAAAGAGATAAACGGAGTTCGTATACCATATGTAATTACCTGATCAAAAACAGAATTAGCATCCTCTTCTAATCTTGCCAAAAGGTATCTGCCAACAGAGTTTGGGGTTTCATTAGAGAGGTTAAACGAAGTTTCGGAAGACATTTCTGATAAAAAAGCAGAAAAGGATGTTTGCTCATTAATCCCTACAGTTGCTAAACGTTCTAGTATTGCGCTAAACAAATCCTGATCTGGTTGTTCTTTCTCTAATTGAGGAATAAACCATTTAGAGAAAAAATCTTCATGGTAGCCTCTATATGAAGGCCCATCAATAAAACGGTTTTGTTTCTCAAAATAAAAGGCGTCCTGACTAATAAAACACAGGATTCTGCAATCGATAAAATTCCAATCAGTAATAGGAGCAAGAAGGGTAATAATAGGTTCATGATCACGATAATTACTTCTCTTTGCTTTTGGTAATTCATCAGATTCACCTAGTATAAATTTTTGTAATACCTCTACATTAGTCTGTTCACTTTCATAAACATCATCCTTTATCTCATCAAAAACTTCGGTTATTTTATCTAATCTTTCTGAAACTAGTTCGGATTTATTAGCTGGGACTTCTGGGATATTGATTATTTTCTCTTCTTTCTCTTCTTTGGATAAAAATTCTCTAATCCCTGAAATATTTATAAAAAAACTACTCCCAATAATATCCTTCGGAATATTCTTAATATTATCTATCTCTATTTCAAAATCTTCTAATTCGGTAAGATTGACAAATTCCTTTGGGATTGCAGTTATTTTTTTACAGTAATCCAATTCTAATGTTTCTAAAGCGTCTAACTCACAAATGCTGAGCGGAAAATGATCAAAGTGGTTTACATTAAGTTTTAATTCTGTAAGATTTTTAAGCTTTCCGATTTCTGTAGGCAAAGCGGTTAAACAATTTCCTGACAGGTCGAGTGATTCTAAAGCTGTTAAATCTCCTATTTCTTTTGAAATTATTGGTGCTTGAGGAAGCGGAGCTCCATAGGTTTCTGTTCTGTTACTCTTAAAAACTAACAATTTTAGTTGCGATAATTTACCGATCGATACGGGTAATCCTTCAATATTAGGAAGGCCATCTAACTTTAATATAGTTAATTTAGAAAGTTGATCTATTTTAGATATACTAGAATAATTAGCACTTCTTATAGATAGTTCCTCTAAATTTTTGAGTTCCATAATAGTATCAGGAATCTTGACTTTTTGAAAATAATCACCTTCTATATCAAGTATCCTTAAATTTGTTAAGTTTCCTATTTCTTTAGGAATATTATCTTCAAATCCACTTATTCGTAATTCTTCTAATCCTGTACATTTACAAATTAGCGGAAGCAATCTTTGATCTCTTTTTTCAAACACATTTTCGGTTAAATCCAGAGTTTTACTATTTCCGTGTAATGCCTGTTGGACTTTAAACAAAGTATCGGGTTCTACACCGGGAATATGAAGTGTAAGTTCGGTATATCCTCCTTTTATTTTTGATTTTACAGCTTTTTCGGCTTCTTTTTTGCATTTTTCTTCAGACTCAAAATCTTTCTTATTTGTGCGTAGTGTGTTTCCAATACCCCCATAAACTACTTTATAAGATGTACCACTAGTTTCTATTTTCCAGATTTTGGTATCATTAACCAATTGTTTTTTCATGAATGCGCAATATTTAAAACTCTATCTAAGAGCTTCAAATATATAATTAAAGGTAAGAAATAGTACCACTGTTTTCAGTGAAAAAATGGAGGTAATTAAATACTAAAAAAACTATCTAAGTATCGGAAAATAAAAACGAATATCTAATTTGTTTTGCTCTCGTTTGTCGTGAATATTAACATCAAAATCACTAGAGTGAATCGTAGTTTTGCCTAATAGTTTTTTGTCATCAAGAGAGAACGTAATAATCACTTCTTTTTGTATTCCCTTAATAGTAAGGTTGCCAATAACTTTATAAGTATTGGTGTCAAAAGCAACTACATCTGTACTCACAAATCTTATTTTTGGGTACTTTTTTCTATAGAAGAATTTTTCCCACATTAAATGCCCATCACGCAAAAAATTATCAGTGTCTAGTGTATTAATAAGGGCAGTCCCTTTAAAACTTGCATTCTCAGGGTCCTTAGGGTTGAAATTAATCTTAAAGTCTAAACCTGCAATAGTGCCAGAAGTTTTATCTTTTATAAAATCAAAAGAAACTCTTGACTTTTCTTTATCGAAAACGATGCCTTGATAGTCATTGATTAATGCATAATCAGAAGTCGGGCTGGTTGGTAATTGTGTAGGGTTAGGAATAATGTCTTGCCCAAATCCTTGAGCGTACAAAATACCAATCAATATGTAGAGAAAAGTTCTCATAGGGATAATTATAATGTTACTAAGTTAGAAATAATCAAGAACCATTCCAAGGGTTTATTTACCCCAATTGTATACCATCATTCAACTATACAACCAACAGGTGTTTAACCTTTTGATTTACAGCTTTTTAACTCTTTACAAAAAGTATGGTTATTTATACTTTTGCTCTTAATAAAATTGCAATTTTAAAAGAAGTAGAGGGAAACTATGCATAAGAACTCTCGATATAACAAATTTTATAAAAACACAGATCATGAAGAAAAATGGAATATATGAAGATCAGAATACAGATGAAACAACGGTTATCGAAGAGGCTTTTGAAGGAACTGGAGATATAATAGAATCTGAAGAATTTGATGATACCTTGGGAGAGGAAACAGAAGAATCTGCCAACGACTACTTAGAGGTGAGTAGTGAAAATAGTGGGGGTGATCAGGATTTTGAAGACCTTGAAACTCCTTTTGAAGGTAATGAAAGTGGCATAACAGAAGGTTCTCAAACCGAAGAAGGAACTCTGGAAAAAGTTTCGGGGTACGATTACTCGGTGTTAGAAGAGCAAGAAAGCGAAGAAGAGAATGAAGAAAATCTTTTGGATGCATATTATGCAGAGTTTGGAGATCCTACTGCAGCAATGTTAATGCGTAGCGAAAGTGGTAAGAAAATGATGCAGGAAGTTGTTATCGGTAAAGATGATCGTAAACAAATTAAGGGAACAACCAAGTATCCCTGGCGTGCTATCTGTTCTTTAAGAATTAAAGCGAAAGATGGTACTAATTGGATTGGCACAGGATTTCTTATCGGTCCCAGAACAGTTATTACGGCGGGCCATGTGGTCTATATGCATAAACATGGTGGCTGGGCCAAGAGCATCGAAGTAATCCCAGGAAGAAATGGTGGTAAAAAACCATACGGATCATGTAAGTCTTCTCATTTCCATTCGGTTAAAGGATGGACCAAGAGTAAAAAGAGAAGTCATGATTATGGGGCTATTATACTGCCAAAAAACTGTAAGTATGGTAACAAAGTAGGATATTTTGGATATGGAAACTATGGCTTCTTTGATTTATTAGGATTAAAAGTAAATCTTTCTGGATATCCTGGGGATAAACCAGCAGGTACACAATGGTGGCATGCCAGAAAAATTAAAGCAGTTACATCCAGAACATTAGTATACAATATTGATACTGCAGGAGGACAAAGTGGTTCTCCGGTATGGCGAATCAAAAATGGTAAACGCTATGCTGTAGGAATCCATACCAATGGATATTCTTTGGGTAACTCTGCTACTCGAATTACAAAACCAGTGTTTAAGAATCTCAAAAACTGGAAAAACAAATACAAATAGTAAGTAAAACAAAAAGGATGAGCATTTTTATAAGAGAGAATGCTCATTCTTAAAAAACAAATATAAGTACTAATGGCGGCTACAATTAGAGGAAAAATAGTAGATCAAAAATCTAAAAAACCTGTAGAAGAAGCAGTAATAACTTTAACGATCACCGGGATGACACGGTTAGTAGATATAGCGCAAGTAACCGATGATGCTGGAGTTTTTTTCTGGAATGATCTGACTCCTGGAAAATACGATATACTCATTATCGCAGGGGGGTATGCAAACAGAAAAATTTCAATCCTACTAAATACAAACGAAGAGCAGGAAATTTTTATTGAACTCTAAATCTTAAAAGAAGGATTGTTCGTACGTATCTTAAAATAAATATAAAGTACTACAAATGAGTAGACTAAAATTAAAAAAAATGATAACTTAGAAAGAGAATTAATTGTTAGTCGCGTGATTCACTAAAACTTTCCACTATGAGTAGTAAAGAAAAAACCACTAGAAAAAGACGATTCGCAGATTTCCAGAATAAATACCGTAGGTCTTCAAATTTTGGATACGGATCAAAGAGAGACCAGTTCGCCATTGCCGGAAATGGTGATCTATCTATACCAGATGACCCTAAAAAAGCATCGTGATCAACGCAAGTAATCACTCTGTTAATTAAGTAGCACGTTGTTGTTTTACAGATACTTTTAGATATACCAGAATTATAATTGAAAGTAGTGCACAGACCAAAAACCCTATAAATAGAGGTAGGGTAGTACCCAAAACAAATCTTCCTATATAAGTGCTAATAGGAACTGCCATAATAGTAGAAATAAAACCTGTGATTGCAGCACCTATCCCCGCAATATGACCAATAGGTTGCATGGCCAACGCCCTTAAATTTCCAAATAAAAAACCAATAGCAAAAAATTGCATTCCGAAGAAAAGCAATAATATACTTACGCTTGGATTTGAAGAATCATAAAATAATACAATATATAAAAGTGAAATCGCAAAAAATGCGAGTAGAGAGGTGGTAACCAGTTTCTCCATACCATATTTTAAAACCAGTGTTCCGTTTAAGAAAATAGCAGAACCTATAGAGATTGCTAAAAGACCAAATATATACGGAAATTCTTCTTTTAATTGATATTGCTGTTCAAAAATTTGTTGAGAAGTACTAAGATATACCATAAAAGACCCCACAATGAAGCCCGAAATAAGCGTATAACCCATGGTTGTTTTGTATTGCATTAATTCCTTTAGGCCATCTATAAAAATAGTAGATGTAAATTTTATACGTTTAGATATTTCGAGGGTTTCGGCTTGTCGTTTCCAAAACCAAAAAGAAACTAGTATACTAAAAAATACTTGTACATAAAAAATAGTTTGCCAATCATAATGATCTAATACAAATTTGCCTAATGCAGGAGCAATAATAGGCACTAAAAGAAATACTACAGTAATAAATGACATGATACGTGCCATATAATCTCCGCTATAAATATCTCGAATCATGGCAATAGCAATAGTTCTGGGAGCAGATAATCCGATACCTTGCAGAATTCGACCCAATACCATCATTTCTATACTTGTAGCAAAAACGCAGATAAAGCTTGCAATTATAAAAAGTAATAGCCCCATGTACACAACAGGTTTTCTACCTATACTATCTGATATGGGGCCAAAAAATAACGGACCAATACCAAGCCCCAGGAAAATCATGGTTATTAATAACTGATTGTCTGCGACTTGCCTGGTACCAATAGTAATCCCAATAATATCTAACGCGGGTAAAAGCGCATCTATAGCCAAAGCTACGATAGACATTAGAGATGCCATAAGGGTTACAAATTCGAACTGGGCTAACTTATTTTTTTGCATCTGGCAAAAGTAATGCATTTGGCTCACAAAGGTTTAAAGGAGAATGTTATATTCTGTAACGTTACACTATTTTTAATAGTCTTTTATGTGAATTGTACTTTTTTAACCAATACCATCACTTAATTATGAGAAATAGTGACACTTTAACATATAATAGACAAAGGTTAAAACTGTTTCGAATACTTAGAAGAAAGTGTTATGTACTTGTAGTAGGAGTCGTATGTTTTGTTTTCTTATCCGGAAAACAAATATATGCTCAGGAAAAAGAAACAGATGCAAATGGAGTAGTAGATAAGAAATCAAAGTTAGCAATTGGTGGGTTTTCATATTCTGGACTATCAAGTCGTGAACAGCATGCATATTTTACAATTGACTACCAAGTAAATTCAAATTTGTTTATAGAAATACAGGGGTATAATGATACATATCTTTCTGCAGATGTTTTTAAAATGCCGATTAGAGGAAAATTACAATTAACAAATAAGTTTCATCTTTATTCTGGTTTGGAAATAGAACTTACACGAAATGTAGATATTCACGATATAATAGTTCCTTTACAGACTAAGTTTATATATGGTATGGGGTATGATTTTGATACTAATTTTTCTTTAGAGGTAAATCATAACCTAAACTTTGGCACATCTGAGTTTGGGTATTATGGAGCCTCAAATTTATTATATGTCCGAGGAAGGTATAGGTTTTAGAAGCTAAAATTTTCTACTTATAATCTGATTCACTGAAACTTATGTTAAAAAAACGTATTGATATTTAAAAAAATGGTATATTATTTGATGCAATTAATTAGTACTATTATCAAAAAAATGAAAACTCTTTTTATACTACTTACAAGCTGTTTACTAATGAGTTGTGGAGGTTCACAAAATCTGGTAGAATCTACAGAGCAAAGTAAAGCATTAGATGAATTAGTAGCTCAAAAAAAACTCGAGATTATATCGGATTGGGCATCACCAGTAGCGAGCGGTAGTTTTAACGCATTGGCCAATAGTGGATTACTACCTGTAGGAAGTACAGGAAACAATATAAATCTAATCGGAAATTTTAATCATTTTAGAATCCTGGGAGATAGTATCTCTGTGGATTTACCATACTATGGAGAACGTCAAATGTCTGCAGGTTTTAATAATAAAAATACTAATATAGAATTTGATGGTGTACCAGAACATGCTAAGGTTACATATAATGAGAAAAAGCAGCGGTACTCGATGAATTTTGAAATTAGGAACGCTACAGAATGGCTTAGAATATCGATAATACTATATCCAAGTTTGAGAAGTGATATTATGATACAGAGCAATTACCGAACATCAATTCGATACAGAGGTGTCATATCAAAATTAGAAGAGAAAAATCATACTGCAGTATCGAATAATTAATCTGAATGTAAATAATAATAGAGTAGCATTCAAATATTCTATTTTACATAATATAAATTATAGTACAAATGTATATTATAGCAAATTGGAGGATGCTTGCATTTTACATAATTGCAGATATAACGACACCGTCAGGTGTTTTATATCGATCGTAATTATGTAAAAGCCAATTTGCGGCATTCATAGTTCTATTGTAACTATAATGTAGTATTATGTAAAATATCCCAGGATAATTCTATTTCATAATAACCGTAGCTACTGGGGTCATCATAATTAAAAAAAACTATTGTTGAAACATTCTGCTCACATTTGTAGCTATAATTTGCCGTTATGTAAAATTGCCGCTGCCTATGCGCTCGATTGTTTTATAAAAATTTAAATGCCTTTTATGGCATTTATTTTTACACACAATTGCCAACCGCATAGCCCACGCCAAAAAAAGCAAACACTTTTAGGTAGTTTATAAATCGGGTATTTGATAAAAGATACGTGATAAAAGTTTTTACGACATTCTCGTGAAGTTCCCGCAAGAGTATAAAATTACTCTGCGAGATAATTTCTATACACTTGCTCTAATTATGCTATAATTCAACCTTTTTTGATTTGAACTGTTTAACAACATTTAGAACTGAAATTTGAAATCGTGACTATTAACCGTTTATTATTATCTTTTTTTCTTGATACAAAAAGAAACAAAAAAATCAAGGCTGCATAAACCTTTGGAAACAATGTACGGCTCAATCACTATATTTTAGAAAACATTGTAACGTTTTAAGACTGCCTAGAACTTGCTTTAAACCTTAGTATTATTAAGAATATGTATTGCTAGCCCTCTAAAATATGCACGCTCATTCACCTATTGTTTTAACCAAAGTTTTCTGAGGCCGTTTTGCCGACGCTCCGTCTGGGTAAAAACACACACTCTATTTTACATAATATTATAAAACTAAACTTTTAGTTTATTAACCATATTGTTTAAAGCATACTTTTCAAGTTCTTCTATGGTTTTGCTTGATATTTTAATCTCCCAATTAGATAAACTGGGCACTAAACTTACATCGTTATTTATAAAGAAATTGTTATTGGAATCTTGTAATTCTTTAGATGTAATGAGATACACAACTCTTGGTTGTTTTTCCAGGATTAAAACTAAAGCGATAAACAAGTTATCGTTTAGTTCTCTTAAATCTTGTTTTGCGATTTTAATACTTTGCTGTATTGTATCTAAATCTAGTGGTTGTAGGTATATGTGATGGTTTCCTATTAAAAAATCAACCCCTTCCCTCCCATCATTTTTGGCGGTTAATTCTAGGTTATGATTTTTAAATTCTGATTTAAAAAAATGTTCTACAAATTTATACTCCAACCTTTTTATTTTTATTAAATATATAATCTCCTGAAACTTCTTCAAAGGCATCAATTAAAGAAGAAAATGATTTCATTTTATTTAAAAAAGGAGATTTTAAAAACCCCAGATGTTTATTTGAATCGTCCTCAATAATCTCCTCAAAAGCTTCATTATAATTATTAATTCTTGGTTTTCTATACCGTTGTCGAACATCATTTAACCAATTACCTCTATTATTGGCTACTTGCCCAAAATACCTAGTTTTAATTCCAAATATTGAATCCCACGAATCAATTTTATCATTATCGATATTGAAACTAACTTTGATATGCTTTTTATCCAAGTTATCTTCATTATTCCGTTTAATAATGACTTCTTTAAAGCTATCTTTAGTTACATCTAAATCAACATTAATTTCTGGATGATTGGTGTCTAAAGGATAAAACACTTGTTTTTCTTCTTTTAAAATATCTGTTTCACCTTTATAGGAGGAATTACAAACATCACATAATGGAATTAAATTATCAAAATTAATCGCGGAAAATGGATAATGTTTTAAGGGTAAATAATGATCAAAAGCTGAATGTCCTGGATCATATATAGTTTTTATTTGACCATAACCGCAACAAGGACAAAACTTGAAATCATTATAAGTTATCAAATCATCATAATACGATTTTTTACTTCCATAGTTTGATTTTATATGCTCCCAACTTAATAGTTTTTTGTATAATTCTTTGAAAAATGGAACTATAATATTTTCTAGTTTAGTATTTAAAAGATCTAATTGTTTTCTGTTATTTGGATTGTCACATAAATTTTTTATGTCATTATTCGTTGAGAAACAATTTAAAAGTGTTACTTTTTCCTCTAAAGTTAAATCCTTTGAAACTGTATATATATCTTCAATTGATGTTTTAAACCAATCAGATTTTGGATTATCATATAAAAGTTTCAATTCATCTGTCAGCTTATCGTAGCAATTATTTTCGTCTGCTTTACACCAAACATCTGTTACTAAATATTCTATGAGCTTTTGAGCTCCAAATATTTTATGTTCAGGTTGTATTTGCTGATAAGTCTTTAGCATTATTTCTTTTTTAATTCATTCAGTTGAGCAAACAGTAATATTTTTTCCATCGAATCACCTAAATGATTTGTTCTGTTCTTATATGCAATCACTTCTTCCTCTGTTAGGCTTTCAAAGTTCTCTATTTCTTTTTCTATTTTCTCTATTTCACTTCTGGAAAAATCTCCTATTGTATTATTCTTTTTAAAAATATTTTCCATAATAATATCTATCGAAGTACCAAAAGTTCTAAAGTTTGTTGTTTTTGCATTCTTTGGCTGTTCTCCTTTTTTAAAAACAATCACTTTATCTGGAAAACAATCTGAAATTATGAATGGAGAATGAGATGTAATTAAAATATCTCTCATTAAGTTATTACTATTACTAGCTTCTAAGCAAGCTTTTAAAGTGCTTATAAATTTAGATCTCCAATCTGGATTGAAGTGTGTTTCGGGTTCATCTAATAATAGTAAAGCACTTTTGCCTTTTAGCATTAAACAAATTCCTAAAGAATGCAAAAATTGTTGCTCACCATCAGATAAGTTTTTCATTAACAATTTAATTGTTTCTCCTTCTTTATTAATTCTCTTTTCTATTTTAAATTCTTCAAAATAAAATACCTTTTGCTCAGGTGCTGGTCTTGGAAGTTTCCAATCTGTATAAAAACCTTCTGATTCATATACGTCTTCCTTATGGTTTTGCTCAGCAATCCTATAATTTAAAGTGTAAAGTATTTGGAAAGTTTGAAACAAAGAATAGATATCATTATTAAAATGCTTTTTGAAAGCATCTTTTGTCTTATCATTTATCCAAAAATCTAGCGTAAGAGTTTCTTTTCTTTTGAAACAAGAAGTAGCACAACTTTTTAATGCTTCAATTTTAGGCCAAAATTCTTCTAGTAAACCATATTTTTCACCTTCTTTTTCTATACTATGTAGATGTAAAGTAATTCTAAAGCTTTTAACACCAATAATATCTAAGTGTTCATCTAACGGTTGCAGAACTGCATCTTCTTGTAAAAGAAAATTAGATAATAAAACAGCTTGACTCATTTCATAGTCAATGTAAACAAGATTACTCTCAGGAGTTTTATACACTTCTTTTGGGATACTCTGACAGTATTCGTCATAATTAAGTAACCGAGTTTTTAAAAAAGGAATACTTAATACTTCATTTTCTCCCGAAGAATAACCAATAACCAAATCAGGTAAGTATTGTTTTGAACTCGCTTGCAACCCATCTTTTGCAATAATACTTGGTGTTGCTATTATAGTATTATCTGTAGATAAATCATAAATATTAATTTTGGGAATTTCATCATCTTTTTTAGAAATTTCTACTCTTACCATATTAGAAGTGATATAATCACTCTTTTTTATGTTAGTAGCTACGATGCCATCCTCTTTTATATATTCTGTATCAAGGACATCAAATTTTGATTTAGGAACGATATAATATTCTAATTCATAAGCATTAGGAAATCCTTTTTCTGCTCTAAATATTTCTTTTTTAAAATATTCTGGTTGATTTACATTTGCACAACACTCTAAATGATAAAAAATGTTTGCAAGAGCTTCTAAAACATTTGATTTTCCGCTTCCATTTAAACCTGCAAAGCAAAATGGATGAAATGCTTCCCAACTTACAGTTTCTTCTTCATAAAAAGGATCTCTAAAGTTTAACTCAAAAGGTTTTTGCCCCTTTCTACTAAGACTATTAAATTGAGTATTAATTTTTAAACGTAGTAATTTCATAAAGCCTTTTTAAGTTTTATTTCTTTACCATCTAAATACTGTTCTATACTCCCATCTTCTAATAATAAAAACAGACTTTCCAAAGCCAAATTATATTTTTCTATATCAGAAAAAAGCTCTTTCTTTTTATCTTTTTTAAGCCAGTTTATTAGATACTGTATACGTTGTCCCTTTTTAAAATCTTCAACTTTAAAATCTTGAATAATATTCTCGAATAATTTTTCCTCGTCTATTTCTTCCTCTATGCTGAATGCATTGTGTAAAGTAACTTCAAATAGGTTTTCTAATAGCTCTAAAGATTGTTGATATTTTTGTTTTTGAGATGTTACTTCCAAAAATTTTCTTTCAAATTGCTCTTGAAGTTTATTTGAAGGTATATTTACTTTAACATCTCCTAATACTTTTAGACTTAGGTTATTTTGATTCCCTCCCTTTCCTAAACTTCTTAAATATGAATAAGAATATTTAAACTGATGTAATAGATATAATGGGGATATTATCTTATTTGGAAATATAATAGCACAAGCTTGGTTACAAGAAGCTTCAGTATTTAAAATTGCCACTTTACCCCTCGTTGAACCTTGTCCATACATAGCAATAAGAATTGAGTTTTTAGGATAAACTTTTGCTGTAGTTTTCTGAAGTGCTAATTCGGTAATATATTCGTCAGTTTTCTCAATAAATACGGAATTAATATCTGTTGACTTGACCCAAGGTATTGTACCATTAAAATACATTGATTCTTTTCTACTAGGTGTAATTCCAGATTTCAACGAAAACCTTTTATCAGAAAGTTTTATTTGATCAAACTTTTTTTCATTTAAAACTGGATCACCAAACATTTCTAAAAACACAGATCTTATATACTTGTCCAATAACCCAATAGTTTTAATTCTTTTATCAATTAACTCTTGAATTTTAGATAATTGAGCGACTATAACTGATTGATCTGACTTTGGAGGTAAATCGATTTCTACATCTAAGTACCTTCCTAATTTTAAATTGTAAATACCAGTTGTTTGGTTCTGATACTTTTTTACTTTATTTATTTGATATAAATATCTAAATTGATATAATAAATATTCTGGAATTACAATACCTTCTTTGACACGTAACACAGACAAAAAGTTACTGCATAAGTAAATATCATCATCACTTTCAAAAAGAACAACCCTACCTACAGGAGTTTTTGGACCACCTCCAGATTTTTCAATAATTAAATCTTTATGTTTTAATTGTTTATTTTCAATCTTATTCTCATCTGCTATCCATATATCTCCACTTTCGGTTTTTTTCTTTTTAAGAATTGCTCTTTGAGTAATATTCGAATAATCTATTTTCCCTGTGGGTAAAAAATTTGCAGTTCTTATAACATTAACGATACCATTACCTAGAGGACTTTCTGATTCTTCCTTGCCCCATTCTCCTAGAATAGGCTTAAGAACAAGGTCTTTTAGTTTAATAGTATTCATTAACTTAATTCTTTTAATCCTTCAGAAATAGATTTTTCCAGCACTTTAATTTCTTTTAAAATGTCAACAGAAGGTCTGAAATCTTGTTTTTCATATACAAACTCTTTATATAAGTTAAAATTTAACTCAAAATCATTTTCTTCAATTTCACTAAATGGTATTTTAAAATGCTGTAGTTTTTTATCATCTTGAGGCTTATTTTCTCGATGTTCCCATTCTTCTAAAACCACAGGTAAGGGCTTTTCTTTTAGCTCTTTTCTATTAGAATCTAGAGAATATCCATCTGATTCCATACCATAAAACCAAACATCTATATTTTGAGGCTTATCAAATCCATTTTTAAACTTACGTTTCTTAAAAATTAGTATAGATGTTTTGACAGCTGTATAAGGCTGAAAAACACCACTTGGCAAGGAAATTACGCCTTCTAAATCACAATCAGTCATTAATACTTTTCTAGTCGTTTTATGCGCTCCTCCTGAATTAAATAAAACCCCTTCTGGTACAATTACACAAGCCTTTCCTCCTTCTTCTAGCATATATGCCATACGTTCCAAAAACAATAATTCTGATTGTACAGTCTGTTTTTTTCGGTTTTTATCTTTATCATATTTAGGTGGATAAGCTCTATCCAAATTTGTTGATACAGTTTGACTATTTATCTTACCTGTAAAAGGCGGATTTGCTAATATGTATTTATATTGCCCTTGTAGTTTGCTATTTTGTATGGATTTTTCACTATTCTCATCAAAATCTTCATTTAGTTGTTCGGCTATCAATTTTTCATATCCTAAAGAAAGTGTGTCACAATCTTCTATATTTGGATGAGTTATACCGTGCATCATTAGGTTCATCATTCCAATTCGAACCATTGTTTGATCTATGTCAAATCCATAAAATGTAGACTCTTTTAATTTTTTAAGCTTATCCTTATTAGCTTTTTTATTGAATAATTCCCCATCCGTTCCTTTTGGTAAACCATCTACAGGATCAACTGTTATATTTTTAGAATATTTGGTGAGTATATGTTGGTAAGCTCCTACCAAAAATCCAGCTGAGCCACTTGCTAGGTCGCATATTTTACCATCTATATCTGGGTTTAAAATTGCAGACATTAGATGAATAATATGCCTAGGAGTTCTAAATTGTCCATTTTTACCTGCTTCACTCGTATGCTTTAGTAAATACTCATACAAATCTCCTTGTATATCTTGAAAATGTTGTTTTTTATCATCTATTTCCCTGTCTATTTCTAAATATATTTCATCAATATATTGAATAGCATCCTTAGCTAATGAAGCTGGTTTATCTGTAAGTGTAAAAGTAGCTTTCTTCATAGCTCTTGCAAAAGGTTCATCTTCTTCGGCTAAACTATTTTGTATATAGGAAAAAACACTGTTGAGTTTTGTTATTAGTGCTTTACCTGATAAATGATGATACTTACTCCATTTATATTCGTCAGAAAGATCTTTTTTAAAGACTTCCAAACGTTTCATAAAAAGTAAATATGAAATGTTTTCAATAGCAGTAATTGGATTTGCTAAACCTCCTGACCAAAGTCTATCCCAAAGTGCTTGTACTTTATTTTTTATATTTTGATTTTGCATTTATTCTTTCAATTTTAAATCTTTACACACTTCATTAAATACTTCACAAGGATTTACATCAATAGCTAGCGCTATTAAATACAATTCATCTGCTCTCAGTTTGGTTTTATTGTTATTAGCCAACTCACTAAGTCTAGTTTTACTAATTCCTGTTTTACGAGATACATCTGATCTGTTTACAGATTTCCTTGATAAATAGAGTCCTAAATCAGTCATTTTTGTCCGTTTTTATGAATATAAATCTACATAATCAGATATTTTATTCCGATTTTCTAAACAATTAATTTTTATTTTATCCGAATTATGATATATTTGTTCTGATAATCGGAATATTTAATCTTAAAACAAGAACAATGCCAAGGCCAAAATATACAAAAGCAGATTTAGAACAAGTAGTATATACTCAACTTGACAATTTGAATGCAATCCACGATTTACTAAGAGTTATGAAACTTCAAAATGAGTTAATAGAAAATGCCAATAAGAAGCTTAAAGATGAGATTATTGATTTTAAAAAGAGAGTAAATTATTCAACAGGCAAGAAATAAACCCATTCCATACACATTTTGCCTCCTCTCCTCTGCCCTTTCAGCAAAAAGAGTATTCCATTACATTTTTAAAGAAACATTTGAGAATAAAAAAATCAAAAAAAGATATTGCTTGTAAAAGCTTTTTACCAAAGCAAAGTTACATAACGCAGAACATTATAGTACAAATATAATATATGAGTAAAACGGCGGATAGAACTTTTTCTGTTCTATTTTACATAGATGCAGATATAGCGCCTTTAGGTCTATATCGTCAGCATTTATGTAACAGCCGTTTTACGACCAAGGTTTCATTAATATTCGTAGCTATAATGTAATACTATGTAAAATATCCCAGGATAATTCTATTTCATAGTAATCGTAGCTACTTGGGTCATTAAAAATTATTTTAAGGCGTTTATGATTAAACCTTACGTTTAACATTTGTAGCTATAATTTGCCGCTATGTAAAATTGCCGCGCCCAACCGCTTTATTGTTTTGTAAACAAAAATGCTCAATGCATTTTTCTCTACACACAATTTGCCAACGCTTGGCCACACCAAAAAAAAGCAAACACTTTTGGTAGTTTATAAATCCCGTATTTGATTAATCATACGTAAAAAAAGTTTTTATGAGATTCTCGTGACGTTCCCGCATAAGCATAAAATTACTCTGACGAGATAATTTCTATGCACATGCTGTATACAGAGCTTTGATTTAACCTTTTTAAATAATGCTTATCTTTTTTTCTTGATAAAAAAAGAAACAAAAAAATCAAGGCTGCACAAAACTTTGGAAACAATCACAGCGCAGTCGCTATATTTTAGAAAGCATTCTAACTTATAAGATTGCTTAGAACTAGAATGAATATGTGTAGCTTTGATTAAAACTTAGCACTAGACCTCTAAAATATTGACGCTCCTTTGCCTATTGTTTAAGCCAAAGTTTTCTGAGGCCGTTAGCAAAATTGAGTTTCTATTTTACATAATGTTTAATATGGATTAAGAACCGGATTCGTAGTAATAACTATTAATCTTTTTGAAGCTCTAGTTAAAGCCACATAAAGATGCTTCGGACAATTAAAGCTATGAGCATTTAAAATTACGACAGTATCGAATTCTAATCCTTTAGTTAATAATGTTGTACCTATACAATTTCCATAAATTTTCTTACCCATTCTACGAGTTTTGTTCCTTCTATTAACCATTGATTCATATACAGTAATATCATTAAAATGAGCATCTAGTAAAGCATCAATTATAGATTTTAACAATTCTTTCCTGTAACAAGGAATGTTTAATGAATTTTTAATTATTTCTAAAGAATCTGAAATTATTAGAAATGATTTATTAGACTTTAAAGTTTCAAAATTTGCTTTTAACGGAGCTATTAACGTCTTCTCTTCCTCTCCCCTTTTAGCTTTAACACCATTATCTGTTAGCCATTTTCTAATCTCTGTTTTCTTAAAAACTGAAAGGCTTAATTTAATTATTATTGAAGTAATATTATCTGTATTTGCATTATCGATTTCTTTAGAGAATTTATAGAAATCTTTATTGTCAATTGACTCTAATAATGAAAAATTATTATTAAACTTTCTTATCATAGAGAGCCTCGGATTTATGGAAGTTGAATCTGGATGCATTAATAATGGGTTATCTTTACTAATAACGGTCCACATAAATCTTGAATATTTATTCGCTTTAAAACCTGATAATTCATTTTCATTGAAAACATGTGTTTCAATAGATTCATAAATTCTTAAGTCTATATTCTCTTTATTAAGTAATTTTTTCCTTATTGCTTTTAAATCGTCACCAAGATCTTTTCTGCTATTATTGTACCATCTCCATGGAGTTTCTAATTTAAAAAGATTTGAGTTGAATTCTTTCATTGATTTATGGTTAAAATCTACAAGATTTCCATTATTGAAATCAAAAATTCCTTGTAAATGATCTCCAAGAATTCTTGTTGGTAATAGATTGGAAAGAGAAAGAATTAATTTATGTTGCTCAACTGTACAGTCTTGGTATTCATCTACAAACAATCCGCTATAAGTTGAAGAAATTACCTCAATAATTGGTTTTAACTTAATAATATTTGCAGCTTCTTTAATTATAAATGGATAATAAGCATTTGAATCTTCTTGGTCAGGAATTTCATCTTTATTTATATAAAATGAGAGAACATATTTTTGAGCAAAACTAGTTATAGTTTCTACGTTAAAATTATGATTGGCAATTTGAGCTTTTTTTAACTTTTCTTTAATTGATGAAACTCCAGCATGAGTATGTGTCAAAATTAACTGCCTCCCTTTTGTGTTTTTTAAAGATTCGGAAATAGAGTGTGTTTTACCATATCCAGCTGGGGCAATAAGCAAGCTTTTTCGTTTTGAAACAAAATTCTGAACATCAAACATTATCTATCCAATTTGAGAGTTTAGTAACTTGTTTTCCAATATGAGTTTCGCCTATTTTATCAATATGATTGAATAAAATACTTCCAATCTTTTCGCCATGATCCATTCTTTTAAACCATTCCTTTTTTAATGCAACTTTCCCCAAAACAATTCGCATTTTTGCATCTTCAGTTTTAATCCATTGATTAAGATCACCCTTATAAATCTCAATAAATTTTGCATCAACACTATCTTTGATACTATTTAGCGTTTTTAATTCAATTGCATAAAGTACCATTTCTTGAATTGCATTCCATGGCAACTCCTTAAACATTTGGTTTTCTATAGCATTTTCATCTTCACAATCAATAATGGTAACTCCTATATCTTTCAACCCTTGTTTCTTATCATTAATATTTGGGTCATCAGAATCGCAGAATGCACAAACTTTATAACCACATTCTACAAAATCTTTGCAATAATTAATAAATGCGGAACCTGTTCCATCAACTAATCGAACTCCTTTAAGCGAAATATTATCTTTTCCATCAAAGAGTCTTTTATTATTTAAAGCTCTACAAAAACCAACTTCAGTGGCTCCTTCACACACGACAACCTTATCAGAGAAAAAAGCTTCAGGGTTTTTTCTAACTGTACCTTGCATGGACTCTTTAAGTTTCCTTAAGCTTTTTTCGTTTTTAATTATTTTATATAAATTATTTACATCTAGTTCAACTATAACATCTCTTGAATGCGTGGTAATAAATATTTGACCAGTATTTTCTGATTTTAATGTTTTAGCAAGATGTTGTGCTCTATCTGGTTCTAGACCTTGCTCAATTTCATCGATTAATACAATCCCTCCAGATTTAGCTAGTTCCGCTTGAATCGCAATAGAGATTAACCTTTTTGAACCTTTTCCTTTCAGTCTAAAGGGAACGTTTTCATCATATAAGGAAAATCTACCTTCAGAAAGTGAAATATTCTTTAAGTCTAAATTTGTAGAAACTTTAGAAACATCAATTCCAAAAGTTTTAGAACTAGTAATAATTTTTTTTAAAACGTTTTCGAATTCTTTAAAATCTTTTTTATCTAATTCATTCTTAACATTTCTCATTGATTCGATTAAGACATCAGCAATACTACTTTCTTTATCGTCTAATTTAAACAGAGCTTTTAATGGACTCCTTTTATCCCAAGAAAAATGATTATCTATATAATCAGAAATTTGAAACATATTTAAACTACTTCTTTCTGATGAAGAAATTTCTATTGGATCTTGTCTATTATTTATTATAAACCATTTGGGTTCTAAACTTTTTTCAACTATTAATTTTAAGGTTAATACTACCTCTAAATCATCTTCAATTTCATCCTTAATTGTGTCATCAGTTTTATCTAACCCCCGTATGTATAGTCCAAATTTACTTTCTTGGATTAATTTTTTTGGTAAGTCATATAAGGATACTTCAATTTCTATAGGTGTCGAAACATTACAATTATGAAAATCAGTATCCTTTATGGTTAAATTCCAATTTGGATTTAACACATAGGAAATAGCTTCTAAAATTGTACTTTTTCCGGAATCACCTCGACCAATAATACAAACGAAATCATTTAATCCAAATACTTGTTCAAATGAATCTATTCCTCTAAAATTATTGATTTTAAGGGTATGTATTTTTGCCATATTTTGACATAATAAGTTTGTGAATAAAAGTTTATTTTGAGTAAAAGTGGTTTGTCTATATCATTGTTTATAATATAGTCCAATCTATCTTATTAAACTCAGATAACATTTTTTTTCCTGCTATTTTGTTTATTGAACTTATAAAGCAAATATGTCCATATAACCAATCTTGAAATGCCATAATATCAGGATTTTTTTTATTGTCCTTTGCCCATTTAATCAAATGATTTCTAGGTCCAAATTTTTTTGCATAGTATAAATGTTGAAAAATGTTCTTTCTATATTTTTTAGAAACATTTACTCCATTTGTTACTGTTAAACCAGTTACATATTGTTTTCCTCCTGCTTTAAATAATTTTGTCTTCTTTTGGTTAACAAAAAAACCTTCTTCCTTTACTATCTCTTTTATAAAACTAATGGATGGCAAACTATTAAAATTATTCGAAGAAAATGTTAAGTCATCTGCATATCTTGTGTATTCGAAATCTCTTATTTGACCAAGTTTTACAAAACGTTTATCCATTCTATTTGCTACAATATTTGCCAACGTTGGGCTTGTTGGAGCTCCTTGAGGTAGTATTGCAGGTTTATTTTCAATTAACGTTTTTAATATTTTTGCACTATCTCCTGAAATTGAATTCCAAAAATCACGACTATGCTTAGCAGTACAAATCCTAGCTAATGCGAAAGAAAGATTTTCTACATATCCCATAGCTTTAAAGAGACCAAAAATTCTTTCTTCTGAAATAGTATCATAGAATTTTAGTAGGTCTATTTTCAAAATATACTTTTTTCTTTCATGTGGTTTTGCATTATCATATATAGAACGCCCTTTTCTAAAACTTGTACAGTTATCTGTTAATTGATATTTTAAAAGAATATTTATATAAATCCATTTTTGGATATACTTTAATTCCCCTTGTGGAGCCATTATTTCTCTATATCCTCCAGTTCTTTTTTTGATTTTAAACTTTTTATAATACCTATAACGTCCCTGATCAAAATAATCCACCTTACTTCTTACCACTATCTTTTCTTCACCATCATAGAAATAGTATGTGTCTCCGATTAATTCATTTAAAAAACTTGTTTGTATTCCAATTTCTTGTGCTAGATGATGAATAGAAAACAATACTGGATAACCTCTATTATTTAGCTTATTTAGATAAGCTAAACATAACTCTATAAAAGGTTCCGAATGGCCTTGATTTCTGGCAGATATAGCAAAAGTTTCAGGAGAATAAATCATAAAAGTTACTTTAATCTTGAATGTAAGCAGTAGCTATTAAACTAAGGTAACTGCTTTAATTATGGTGAATTAAACAAGGAACTTACGATAAACTCTTGGCGAGTAATTAAAGCAGTTACCTTAATTTAATAAAAGTCACCTCAATGCTTCTCGGTGAACTACACCGAGAACCTTTAAAAAAGGAAATACTAACTCTTATCTATTCCCCCAAAACTTATAGGTATATATTGGTTCTTTTTCATGTTGAAATTCTCAGGTTTATCTTGGCGAAATTTCAACTGTCTTGCCTTAGTTTCCAATTTATTCAAAAAAAGAGTCCCCAAGGCAGTTAAAACATTATTTAAATCTAAATATTTCTTTTTCCGTAACGTAGAATAGATTTCTTCTAATTCTGTTTGGGTAATACCTAGTAATTGACATGTCATAATATCATTGTACATATCTTTTTTTAATTTCATAATTGCAATATTGGAAAAATCTAGCTTCTTATTATACTTTCTTTTTAAGCCATCTAAATTATATGTGTCGTTTACAAAACGATCTAATTGTAATCTATTCAAAATCCCTAAATAAAAACTTATATCTTTTTTAAACATCTTAGCCTCCTGCATTCTTTTTGTTGCCCATCTAGGATATAAAGGATACCAAACTTGTGTTCTTTCACCTACTTTTTGTTTTTCTCCCCAAATAATTGGTAGAGTATTATTTGGTGTGCCATGGTCAAAAGCTATTAAAGCACCTGATTTCCCATAACCCCAAGGTTTAAATTCTTCAGCAGAAGTGTAAATATCTTTTCCATACTTATAATTTATTTTTTTTAATCGATACTCATTTTTGAATATTTTGAATATGGGGTTTTGACCATTAAAAACATTCTCTCTCCTCTCTGCAAAAACGTTAATACTTTTTTGTAACTCTTTATCAATATTCGTTTCACCTTGTTTCATAATAATTACAGATAACAAATACACATTACTGATTCCTTTATTTTTTATCCATTTCTTATAGATATCATTATAAGCCGTTATAAAAGAATCTCCACTTCCCACAAAATCATCTATAAAAACAATATGAGTATTTTTATCAACTGTTTCATCTTTAAAATTAAAAGAATATGAAAAGTGTTTTCTATATGTAGTTTTCCTACGTTTATTAGATGCGTGTTTAAAAGCGGTTGTGTTTTTTAAAGGGTAAGTCACCAAAAAACTACTTTTACCATAATCTCCAAAAGGAATAAATAAAATACGATCCGTTAGAGGGATATGTTTTAATAATTTATCTAATTGTTCTCCTAATCGATACTGCATTTCAATAAAAGGAATGTATTCAAAAGCTAATATTAAATCTTGAATAAGAGGGATATCTTCTTTTTCAAAATTTTCGAGCCACTTAATTAGTTTGAATGGTGTAATCGAATATTTTAATCTAGGCAATAAATTCTCCATTTTCTTTACTAGAGATTTGTCTATTTTAAGATTTGTTTTTGCCAAAGAATAATTTATTTTAGAATGTAAAATAATTCATGAATAGTGAACTTCTATTATCAAAAATTTTCAACAAAGAATAATTGTAAAAATGTAAGTTAATTACCTTGACAATTTAGGAATAAATATTTTCTTTTAATTACGGGAAACCCTCACTTCTACATAAAAATTAAGGGAAATATTTCCTCGTTTTGATATATAAAACCAGTTGAAAATATAAACACCTATTAATCAGTTGTTTAGTGTAATCAATTCCAATTGTACATAGCAAGCATACGCCAATGGTTTAAAAATATCAATCGAATGACTAACTTCATAATTTACAGTATCTCTCATAAAATTCATATAAGTTTCCATCCAATGATCACCTATTTTTCCACTTGGTACATTCATAAGCCTGTAAACTATCTCTGATATTTCTAAGAAGTATAATTCAGTACCACAAAGTCCTATTCCATCTAAACCATATAATAGTTGACTATGCTTTAAATCTTGTTGTATAAGTTCAATGATTAATTCTTTGTTTTCCATAGTGAATATATGTTTAAAATGGTATAAATATTGATTTAACCAATACAAACATAAGTATAAACAATGAATTTTAAAAATATTATCATCGGTTTAAAGCATATTAACATAGATATAAACAATGTTTTTATCATATATACCAGTGTTCCTAAGTTTAGTGGATTGTATGAAACTATCATTATGACTAATTTTACTGTATGGCAGAAAGAATAAATAGAATAAAAGAAGTACTGATTATTAAAGGGATGAGTCAAAAAGAACTAGCTGCCGAGCTAGATAGAAATCCTAATACAGTTACTTCTATGTGTAATAATAAATCACAACCGCATTTAAAAGATTTAAAGCGTATTGCAGAAATTTTGGATGTAGATATTAGAGAATTATTAGTGCCTACTAAAGAATCTAAGTCATAGTATTTTTGATTTAAACATTTTAGATAATTACCCATTCCACACACATTCCCCTACTCTCCTATCGTTGTAGTGATTTTCATTGGAAATGAAAAAAATCCCAATCCAAAAAAGGCTTATTGTTATCTTTTATATTTTTAATTTTATCAATTAATCGATATCTGTGTCCAGCGCCAACAAAAAACACTGCCTTTTTAGGTTTATTTATTGTAAAGTAATTATGAATAAGATTAATCCATTGGTTTTCTCGTAGGTCATTCCATTTCAACCAATGAGAGTAAAAATTTGACAACCCTTTATATTTCATCTTATTTATATTTATGAAATACTTCTCCATCGAATTTTTATCCCTACATATTTTGTCACAGTCCGCACTGTTTAAAAATGGGAACCCCTTTAAATATGTCTCATTGAATAGCATTTGAGTTGCACCTAAATACTCTTCCATTTCCCGTTTAATTAATTCAAACATTGCCTCAAGACGTTGGTCGAACGGATCTTCATTAACATCAACTGGAACTATTTCAATAGATTTTTCTTTGATTAACCTTCTAATGACGTTCGTTTCTGGAGTGTTAACATCAGTCCTCTTTAAATATTGAGGCAATTTTTCAGGTGAAGCCTCACAAAAAACTACTTCAGGATCGATTTCCTTGATAATTTCATATAATTTTTCAGATGTACAAGCTCCACCTTCTGAATGGGCAGTTCCAATTACAACTATAGTACTCATAAGTCAATTCATTCAGTCGTATTTCTTCTTTGCTGTAAGATTATAGGTGACACCAAAGTAAAAACCACTCTGAGTTTTTTCGTAAGTTGGAACTGAGGTTACTGACGCATCAACATATTTTCCTATTTCATCTTGACTTATTGAGTCTGATAAGACTTTTATCTTCACTAAACTAATACCAGCATTTAGAGCCAGTTGCTTTTCTCTGCCAAAAATTAGACTTCCACCTAAAAGATATCTTGTTTTGCCATCAATTGGAGACAAAGATGCTCCCATACTAATACCTCCCTTAATTCTACTTGAAAACTTGTAGGATAAATGTCCAAGGGCACCAAATGAAATATCAAAATTCCTCTTAGGCTCTCTTAGAATATTAGTTTTTAAAGTATCACCTTCTCTACCCTCTAAAAAATAGGATTGTTCGACCTCATTAGAATAGAAAAATCCTGTAGAAAAATCAAAACTAAAATTTCCTTTGGTATAAAAATCAAATGTTTTTTTTCCAATGGTATCGTTAACATAGGTGTTTTCTAAAACGATTTTTAAATCAGATCCATCCGATTTTACTGTAAAATTCCTAGGATCAGTTTGATTTTTTGCAGTTAACGAGTTGTAAATAAAATTTGAATACTTAGTGAAATCAGTAGAAGAAACCACCTTAGACATTAAAACTATCGTAATATATTTTTCAAGAATACTATTTGGTGGATTTGGAGTAGTTTCAAACTTTTTATCCATTATCTCTTTAGTGGTACTTATATAATTTTGATATTCAATAATTTTTTTGTTTAAGATTTTAATTTTTTCTTTATCTGTTAACCCTGAATTGATTCTTGTACATATAGCAGTAAACTTGGTTCTTGCTTCGCCATGCTTTATTGTGAATTTAGAATTTCTGTAGAGTTCGTTAGATTTTTCTTTAATTTCATCAAGCACGTTGTAATAGCCAAGAGCCTTGTCGGCTAGAACATCTACATCATTAAAAAGGCTACCAACCGCTACAGATACTAGTCCAGCACCAAAGCTTAATTGACCAGAACTTGATATTCCAGGAAAAAGTGGTTGAATTATTGCTGGTATAGATGAATCAATATTAAATGGTTTAACCTCAAGCGTAGTTTTAATTACTGCAGTATTTATACCTGTTAATATAACATTGTATTCATCTCCAATAACTAAATCACCTTTCTTGCAAGATGATTTGTTTTTATTTTTACATTCTTTAATTTCAAATTTTTCATTATTAGAATCATAATTAATTGTTATTGTTTGAGCACTTATAATATTACTTAAAAACAGAAATAATAATAAATAGATAGTTGTTTTCATAATTTTACTGTGTTGGTTGGTTATTGTTGTATAACAAAATTAATTTCATTTAAAGTCTTAGATGAATTCTTCTTTAAAACTTCTAATGTGTAGTCACCTTTTTTTAATTTATTGGTATTAATTTGAAACTGGTTCTCACCTTCTGAGGCTAAACCTTCATATATTTTTGTAATATCTTCACCACGTCTAAGAAATACTTCAATATTTTTTTCCTTCCTTAATTCAAAACCCAAGTTAACCTCCGAATTTAAGTCTTCAGGATATATAGTATCTATAAAACCAAAATCATAATTAGGTGTTACGACTTTACCGATAAATGATTGTCTTAAGCGAGACTTTCCATAACTTGATACAATGTATAATTCATTACTAGTTTTAAAATTTTTTGTTACAGTAGTATAATCTCCCCATCGATTATTAAAATCTATAGTGCTTTCGCCTTTCTTGAGAACGACTTCTTCACTACAATTTACCAAATCATCACAAGTAGTAGCTCTTATATCAGGATACGATTGTCGTGAAGCAGAATTGTATTGAATTAAAATATTTGGGACTTCATTTTCGTCAGACAGAAAATGTATTGAAGGATAAGCGTAACTAGTATTTAAATTCTCTCCAATTAGTACACTTCGATTAGATAGAGAATTTAAGTCTAAAACATTAAAATTGATTCTACTAAAATTGTTACCGTTTCCTGATGTAAAAGCATAATAAATAGAGTTCCCGTGTAATAAAGCATCTTGCATTCTTATATCACCATTATCTATAATCTTATTGATTTGAATTGCGTTGGCAAAAAATCGATAAGGATCTACAGATACCTTAAAATAATTAACCTTTGATTGTGCATCATATAAATCTCCTGTAATGTCATAAAGTTTAACATGGTTAGAAGAACCTCCATTGATATCCCACGATGTAGTGATTAAAAATATGCCTTGATTAGATGCTCTTCCGTGAGAATAGCCAACTGGCTTTATTGTGAAAGGAGTTTCTGCAAAATCATACCACACTCTAAAATCTAACTTGTTTCCAGAATAGCCATTTGCCTTATTAATTTGATATATAACAGACTGATCAAAATCTTTATCGTTAAAAATATTACCACTTATAAAAACATCCTCACCAGATAAAGCTATTTTTGGATAATCAAACCAACAAAATTTCTTATTTAAAGGATTACCAGCTAACATATAGAAATTCCAACCATCTAATGGGTTTGAAGTTTTAGAAAATGCCACCATAATCTTTGACTTAGTGATATTCCCATCACACCTCTGAAGAAATAATATAAATCGATTAGCTTCAGGGTCAAAAACAACCTTAGGATCACAAGGTTCAGGTAATTCATAATTGACAAACTTGTTTAGTTCGCTTCGAAAAACCATAGACTTATTTTGGTCGTAAAACTCAATAAAACTGTTGCTCACTGAAATAATAAAGTCTTCACTAGATATCGCGATAGTATTATCTAAAGGCGCGGTTAAATCTTTTTTATTTACATCTTTTCCATAGGCAAGTAAAATGCTGGGATTTACAGGGTTTCTAGGTAGAACATTTGGCTGAGTATAGTTTAAAACTAAACTGTTTTTGATTTGTTCAAAATTACGTAAATAGTAGAATTCATCTCTAAGTTTAGGTTTGACTGGATATAAAACTGGATAGTATATTGTATCACTAGATTTTTTAATAATGGGTATCTCGGTTTTATCAACGGTGAATATTTTAGTTTTTCTCGCTGCATTTGAATTTGTTGGATTAACCCCAATTGATGGTTTAGAAAGGTTTTGTGATAAACATTTTTTAGAAATACAAAAAGAAATTATTATAAAAGCTAAAAGTTTAGAAAACTTAATTTTGGATAGATTCATCATGAGAATAATTTTATATAATCAAAAATATTTGAAATTATAGCACAATAAAATACCCATTATCAGGTAGTTTCTATTTTAGAATAATTGAATGTATAATCTGAAATAGATCACTTATATTACTATAAAAATCAATAAAGTGGTGATAAAATGACGATTGAAGTATCTAAATTTAACAAAAAGCTATTAGTTAAAAAACAGGTAAAAACCCCTATTTTCAATGCATATTAAATATATTCACATAGAAGCCGTAATAAAATACCTATTAGTGGGTATTTATGATGACAGAAAATATACCCATTCCACACACATTACACTCCCCTCCTGTCGTCGGCTCGCATAATAAGTGTTGCATTACCTTTTTTTAAAGAGGCTTTTCGTTAGAAAAACTTTTAAAGAAAATTTGGAGTTAGTAAACTTTGCTTTTGCAAAGCAAAGTGACCCTTCGTCAGGCTCAGGACAAAGCATAACGCAAGTACATTATGATACAAAATAGTAATTCATAATTAGACATTATATAAAATTGCTTTATAAACAAAAATCAAGTTGTTTTTATTGTTATTGATTAAATTTATTAGCACTTTATAACTAAAACCATGTACTATTAAAGCACCCGATGCGAGAAAAATTGCGTGTATCGTTGAGCCTTAATTTAGAAGAAGTATTATTCTTATAAATTATACGGTTTTCAGGGATAAAACTGATCTGAAATTTAAATTATATTTACGCTCTAAATAACTAACAACAAATACAATAATAAAACCCCAAAGATGAAAGAAGAAATAAAATGGTTTGAAGAAATGACCCAATACCTATTCAAAGAATACAAATCCTTATTTTTAAAAAAGGTAGTGGATTATGAAAAAGGGTCTATAAAAAAAATTGCCCTTTTAAGAAACCAGTACCTAGATTATGATGACGATGATAATGATTATGTTGTTGTTGACTACTCATTAGGAATCTATTCTAAGGATCAGATGCGAGTGTTAAAAAATAAAATAGACGAATCGTCTAATAGCGACGTTTTAGAGGATATTAAAGACCTTTGGGGGCCACCATTACTAAATGAAGCGTGGGAAAAAAGTTACGATTATAGCACGGATTTTGAGATGTTTCAGCACTGTACTGTACTGGCTAATATAGCACAAAAGCTATTAGAGGACACGGAAATTAAACCTTATGTTATGAAAGGTGCCTCGGTCTTTATAAAAAGCTTTGGCGATTTTAACGAGGAGTGCATGGTGCCTATGTATACAGGAATTATTCCTGAAACCACAATTCGTAAAAAAGTTATAGCTGATTTTGTTACTACTGATGAAAATAAAAAATTGTTGCTGTCACTTTGGAATAAAGAAATCACAGAACCAGGAAAAATCCTTTTTAAGAAAATAGGTATTAATCCATTACCAAATTACCCAAGTAAAAACGATATTAGTAAAGAGTTGTTTAAAGCACGACATATACTGGTTGACAAGGAAAATGATGGAGAAAGTAAAGAGGTGCGTAATAAAGCAGCTATAGCAAGTCTGGAACCGTATTTAGAAGACATTAAACCGTATACTGGTAAAAAATCAAAAAAAATAACAGAAGCTATTAAAGAACATGAAGCCGCATGTAATTATTTGGGATTATGGTATAAGGGGTTAAAGGACTATGACCATGCAGAAAAATGGTGGAAACGTTGTTATCAAATCCTACCTACAGAGGCAGGTGCTTTAAACCTTTGTTTAATCTATAAAAACAATAAGCCTAATTACCCAGAATTTTTAAAAATCTGTGAGCATTTAACGTCTATTTATAACAAATTGTCTTCATATAGTCAAATGTATGCATGGGAATACTTAGCGACTGCTTATGTGCTGAATGAAGAGATAGAAAAAGCAAGTAGCACCTTTAAAACACTGATAAAAGATAACCCCGATGAGGAGATATCGTATTACAAATCATTAGCAAATAAAGCGTTAGACAAATTGTTTGAACAAAGAGAAAAAGATGAAAAGCTAAAAAACAAATTGTTAAATGTCTTTGAATCACAAAAAGACACAAAACAAAAATAAAAAGAAGTGAATCTTAATGAAAAGACTATAATTAGCACATATTCAGAAGCAAAAATTAAAAGATGAAGTCTTTGATTTTAAAAAGAGAGTTAATTATTTAACAGAAGAAATAAACCATTCCATACACATTTTACCTCCATTCCATACACATTTTACCTCCATTCCTCTACCTTTTCAGCAAAAAGAGTATTACATTTTTAAGAAACTTTTCGAATTAAATTTTTTCAAGAAACTGTAGTAACAACTTTCGCTTTTAACCAAAGCAAAGTGATCCTTCGGCAAGCTCAGGGTAATACATAACGCAAGTACATTATAGTACAAATGTCTTATTTAGTAATTTATAGGTTTTTGCCATTTGATAGTTATAATTCTATTTTCTTCGGCCAAAATAAATAACCTGCAACTATACCAAAAACTAGTATTAAAAGTTTCATAGTATTTGTAATATCGATTTTGAATTTGATATTTCCAACATCATCATTACAATCGAGTAGTTCACAATTTAGATTATCATATTGTGCGCTACATTTATAGTGTTTTTGACAAAGGACTCTAGTTACATATTTAATCTCTTTTTCTTTATAATTTTCGCAATTAATATTTGTAATGCTTTTTAAATAAAATCCTAGAATAAGAAACAATATTGAACAAGTAGCGAGTAAAACAAAATACTTACTTTGATACTTATTATCAATTACATTTCTTTGAAAAAAAATATTGGATATAAACAATCCAAAAAACCAAATTAAAACTATAAATTTTGGTGAGGATCCATAAATAACTCTACTTATAGATGGATATTCAGGAATAGACACAAAAATAACATCCAACACCACTAAAGCTATAAAAACAAAAAGTATTACCCTTTTGAATTTCTTTATTTGCTTATTATTAGCATAATCAACTAATTGTTGTATTTGTTTTTTCATAGCACGTATAAATCAATTAAATACATTCATGCTCCATATAAAATGACCTGTAAAAAGACCTAAAGCAAATAAACTGAAGTGAAACAAAGGCCGAGAAGTATTAAATTTAAATATAAATCCTGTTAACAGTAGAAATAAGTTTAATAAAACTATTACTATGACATCAAAAATCGCACAATCATTTATTGGTATTTTTATTGCCCTACAATCTATCCATCTAAAAGTTACCCCTAAAAAGAGATGACCAGATACAACTCCAAAAGCGAAAGTGATAAAATACAATTTACTAAAAGCTGCGTTTCTAATAATTATATTAACGTTATCATTTGGAATATCATTGAGTTTAGCTAATATTTCCAATCCAAATAATAATAATACCGAAGCGACTATTACCCCCACAACTATATAATAAAATATATCCATATTATTTGTTTTTAGTAGTCGTCATCGAAGTTCATATCTACAAAAATATCTTCATCATAATCATCGTCTCTCGATTTTTCAATTTCTTCCCTTAGTTTTTCTTCAATTTTATCACAAGACACTAAAAAAGGTTTTCTAACGACTTTAATCTCTAGATCAAGACTCGTAGAATCCCAATAAGCTTCAATCTCAATATTAATAACTCCCCTACTTAAATTTACTTCATAAGGATTATTTCCTCGGATATCAGCTCCTGAGGCTTCAAGACCGTTTAATATTCTTTCTTTCATTTCATTAGAAACATTGTTTACAATAAAGGATTCACAAGGCATAATTTTTAGTTTTAATAATTAGATTAATTTATAAGACAATGTATAGCCAAATTCATAGCGTTTAAATACCCAATAATGGGTAAATTAAAGATTAACGAAATGGGGAGAATTTCTTAGTAGTTTTATAATCACACATAAAATAATAGTTTGATGGCATAATTATTTGCAGTTTCCCATAATTAATTGAAAATAAGTATAGAATAACCCTATTCCAGACACATTTTACCGCAACTCCTACGCCCAGCTGCAAAAAGAGTATTTCATTACCTTTTAGAAGAAAATTTGTAGAAGAAAAAAATCTAAAAAGAAAATAGGGAGTTATAATCGCTTTTTTCTCCAAAGCACAAGTTACATAACGCAGAACATTATAGTATAAATCTATTTTTACTTAAGCCAATATCCAATAATTCCACCTATAATAGTACTACCAAGTTCAGAGTTATCTGTGCTTACAGTTAGATAAATGGAAAAGCCAAGCAAAATTGTTGTAACAATCAATCTTCCTATTGCTTTTATTTTATCATTTTGTGTTACCGTATTTTGTTCATTTCCATCTAAGTGTACCGAATTAAATAATACTCCAAGAGTTTCTCTTATTGTAGAGCCAAAAAGTTTAACCATTTTAATTGCTTTTTTACTTGTTAATATTATAGTATATAACGTATCCACCAGATCCAATCACTCCAGTTCCTATTACTGCTGTCGCTGTAATTTTTAGATTTAATTTTCCAGTTAATTTGTTATTGTATTCTTTAATTACATTATTCCAAAATTCATCAGCTGATTCGAAACTTCTATTTTTTGAAATATCAATGGATTTTAAAATATCCTCTAAATAAATAAAATCTGTAGAAATGTAACCATTAGTGGTATTTTTATACCTATAACTATTACATGTTATAAAATCACTAATACCTATTTGAGAAGGTTTCTTTCCAAATAACAAATTATCAACATTATTAAAAATTACTACGGGATATTTACCTTTAGCTTTAATTAGACCTAAAACGGTTGTTAGCTTTTCTTCTGTATTCACTATATCAAAATATTCTCTCTTTTCTATTTGTTCTATACCTTTTAGAAGTTTCGCAGCTTGATTATCTGAAATTTTATACGAAGATTTTAATTCTGTTTGATTTTTAGAAGCCACCAATACAAACTGAATTTGATCGGGAATAATATTTAACTCCTTTAAAAATGTTGAATAGGGTTTTATGAATCTAATATTTTTCTTAGAACACAGTTCAATAAGCTCCTTACTAATTGCTCCTTTAATAATAACTTTTGATTTATTACTTATATTTATTTTTTTAAAAGGGTCCGATGTATTATTTTCTCTTATACCATGAATTGTTCTGACTTCTACTTTTCCATCAATATCAGAATTCATTAATATATAATTATAGTACTTGTTGGGCGTAGCATTAAATTTTCTTTTAGTTATTTTAGAAATAAGCACAGCTTGCTCTTGATTTAAAATTTGACCTGTGAATAATCCAAATAATTCATTTTTTCCCTTATCTATCTTTAATTCTATTGGAATTATTGAATTTTTAGCTTCATCTAAACTTTGAGTTTCAAGGAAAATATTCTGATACTCTAAGGTGATTTTATTTGAGGCTCCAAATCCAAGTTTCAAATCATCTACATTGTGTAAAAATTCTGTAATTTCATCCATGGTTACAGAACCATTCTCAACCATTTTCATTAAATGAGCTACATGTTTCTTTTTAAATTCTGTTAGATCTCCTTTTGTATTAATAAAACTCTCCTTAATTGATCTAAATACCTCCTCATTATTTCTCACATCAAAAACATTATCAGGATTCTTAATCAGAGAATCCCTAGCCACAGATCCACAACCTCGGAAAAGTGTATCTGCATTTCTTCCTATTCCAATTGCAAGCAATGAAAATAATCCTATAATTTTTAATCCTTTATTTTCCATTATTATGTGATTCTAACAAATTAAAATTTAAGTGTTTATAATAAAAACTAAAACATACTCTATAATAGGGGTAATTAATAAAAATTGGTAACTAAGTATGGGGGATTAAAAATGACGATTGAAGTATCGAAATTTAACAAAATGCTATTCGTTAAAAAACAGATGAAAATCCCTATTTTCAATACGTAGTAAATATATTCATATAAGGGTTGAAATAAAATACCCATTAGTAGGTATTTATAATGATAGGAAATATTCCCATTCCACACACATTACACTCCCCTCCTGCTACTTCGACTACGCTCAGCACAGGCTATCTCGTATAATAAGTATTATATTTATAAAGAAACATTTCATTAGAAAACTTTTAAAAATAAACTGTAGAACTAAAAAAGCCAACGCACCTCCTTGCCCACAATTTCAAAGATTCTGAATCTTCAAAATTATGTCGTACCAAAGCAAAGTGACCCTTCGGCAACACTTCGACAAGTTCAGTGTGACAGCTCAGGGTAATACATAACGCAAGTACATTATAGTACAAATAGTAGTGTAGCAAATACACGCCAGTATTTAGCAGCTATAATGTTCCCAGCCACATCAACCCATCGATGATTAAACAGTTTAGTTGTTTCATTCTATTCTTTTCTATAAATCTATTTTTAAGTCAACTATAAAACTTGAGTTTTCCTTACGTATGATTAATTCATACGTATCTGGATATACTAATGACAAGCGTCTTTTTACATTTATTAAACCGATTCCCCCGACAGCATTCTTACCTGTTATCCCATCAAAAGTATTTGTACAATTTAGCGAGAGCTTACCTCCTACTTCTTTAATCTTTATGTTTATAATATTATCATAATTGTTGGTATGATTACTACAATGCTTAAATGCATTTTCTATAATTGGAATTAATAATAATGGTACTATTTTTTTTGTAGGATTCTCAAATTCTATATTGTAGGTTAGCTGAATATCTGAACCCCTACGGGTTTTTTCCATCTTAATATACTGTAATACAAAGTTTAATTCCTTCTCTAAGATAATTTGAGTACCACTTTCATACAATTGATAGCGTAGTAGCTCTGAAAACTGAAGTAACGTATCTTTAGCTAGGGTATCATTTTTACCTATTAAATGATAAACATTATTAATTCCATTAAATAAAAAGTGAGGATTTAACTGTGCTTTTAGATATTTTAATTCTGCCTTAAACGATTCTTTTATTAGTATTTGCTTTTCCTTTTCAGATTTTTTGTGCGCTAGTCTAAAGATGTAATAAAAACCAGCGACACTATATATTAGGTTAACGGCAACGGTAACACTAAAATTATCCATAAATTCATCTGTATCATATATTTTAAATAAATCATACAGTATATAATCAAAATAGGTTTCAATTAGAGAAATTACTATGCATATAGAAAAAGAAAGCACATAGTACGTTGCTTTTCTATTATACATAAAAAATTTGGGGACTAACCAAAACACTTGTATATAAAACAAAAGGCAATTGAAAAAAAGCCCATAGGCATAGGCATAGGCTAAACTGTTATAACCAGAATCAGAAAAATTACTAAAACCACTCCAATCTGATTGCACAACAAAAGCAATCAACAAATAATTTAATAACCAGATCAGCAGATGTATTGCTATTTTTTTTATTGATTTGGTTTTACTCATTGATATTTTTTGTGCAAAGAAACATATTATTTATTTGTAATAAAGCAATTATTACGTTCGTCAATAATTATTCAACGGTTATCAAATTACTATATTTTAAAGCCTTTTTACTCATTTCTTTGCTCAAAAATTATAAATAAAAAAATACATCTTTTGCCATTCTATAGTTCTTTATACCTAAGACAATACATCTTTTTTAGTAAAAACTGAATGTATGTTTGGCAATTACTTTGTGTGTTTTTTGATGAATCAAAAAAATACGAATAATGAAAAAAGCGCCCTTAAAAATGACAAAATCCAATCGTTTACATTCTATAACTAATACGGTTCTAGTTGTAATATTCTCAATCGTTATATTCTCATGTTCTAAAGATGATGATGGGAATTCTAAGCCTATAATTACTGACATATCCCAAGAGATTAAAGATTTAATTTATTTCCAAGGAGACGAAAAAGCCCCTACGGTGCTGATAACTATCCCAGGTGGTCCTAGTACAGCATTTGCTACAGATGTAGTAGACCAGTTTTCTGGATTTCTTAATCCAAAGGATATTTTAACTGTAACTGTACATCAAGCACAAACATTAAACCCTGATATAGTGGCTGGAAATGATATCACATTAACCCAAGCTAGTTCTTTTAATACAGAAAGTATAGAGATGCTTTCTAAAGTGACTACCTATTTTAAAGACCAAGGTAGAACAGTGTATGTTTTAGGATTATCATTTGGTTCGTTTGTAACACAAGATCTCATTGCAAAAAAAGGAATAGATAGCGCCGATAAGTATCTTATTGTTACAGGTAGATTAGATATGAACGATGCTATTTGGCAAGGAGCCGCCGAAGGAAGAAATGGTTTTTTTGAAAACGGTGTTACTCCCATAGTAGAAGCAGATCCAGCTCTGGACGTAAAAGATAGAAATCTTAATAGAATAGGTGCTGGATTCTTAATGAACAGGTATACACAACTTTTTAATACCATTTCGGACCTATCGAACGTAACATACATTTATGGGGCTATAGATCAAGCTGTCGGTAGTCTTACCACTAGTGAGATTCAGTTTTTAGAGTCGAAAAACACCAACTTAATTGCTGGGCCTGGAGATCATGATACCACTCTTGAAAATTTCATAGTGCAAGGTTTTAAAGATGCCTTCGGAATTGAATTACAACAGTAAATAGTAACACGATAATTTAAAAACATGAAAAAATATAGTATTGTTTTGCTATTGATGTATGCCATAAATTTTCAAGCTCAAAGTCAGACTAACGGTTCTTCTTTTTTAAATAGGACGGAATTTAAAGTAGGCTATTATGGTAATCTATTATGGGATAACGGCATTAATTTTGGTGCTGAATATCTCTGGAAAGAAAAGAAAAATATTAAAGAAAAAAAGAAAGGTCAAAAAATAATTACACATCAATTTTTGTTTAATGGAAGTTTAGGGTATTCGACCAATTTCGCTAACCGAACAGATAATGGTTTGCATACTTATTATGGACTTATATGGCGAAGAACAAGTCCAAAAAGATGGCAGCTACATGTAGCGTTAAACCCATTGGGGTATTATCGCTCATTCTTGCCAGAGACCTATGAAGTTAAAGGAGATAATGTAGAGAAAGTGTTTCTGCCTGGACGAGGGTATTATAATCCTACCCTTTCTGTTGGAATAGGTAGACAACACAAAGGAAAAATACGTTCTGGCAGTTATTTTAATATCACTTTTAGTCCACGTTTTAACTACAATGCTGGTACGTTCCCTACGCTTTTCTTACAATATGGTTTTCGTTTTAATTTTAAAAACAAAAAACAATGAGACAATTAAATAAATTATTCTTAAAAATAGTATTCATAGCAATTACAATATGTTTAGTTACTGCTTGCTCTAATGATGATAATCTAAATAACTTAGATGAAACCATCTTTGTTCGTCACAAAAATGCAGATATGCCTGCATACATAAAAGGAAACGGCAGTGAAAAGGTTTTCTTAATCACATTACACGGTGGTCCAGGTGATATAGGATTAAGTTTTTCTGGAGAGGCATTTAACCAAATAGAAAATCAGTATGGCGTTGTATATTTTGATCAACGTGGATCTGGTAATTCACAAGGGCATTACTCTGAAAAAGATGTAAGCTTAGACCTTATGGCAGAAGACGTACTAGCACTGATAAAAGTGATGAAACGTAAATTTGGTAGTGATTCACGTTTCTTTTTAATAGGGCACAGCTGGGGTGGAACACTAGGAACGGCTGCCCTGCTAAAAGATCAAAGTGACTTTAAAGGATGGATAGGTTTAGATGGAGCCTATAGTCCAGCTAGATTATATAATCAATACATAGAAACATTTACGAATACCGCAAACACTCAAATAGCATTAGGTAATAGTGTCGATTTCTGGAAGTCTGTTTTAGAACTTGTCTCTCAAGTAGATCCAGTAATTAATTTCGATGATAACCGAAAACTTAATATGAAGGCTTTCAAAGCGGAAAAAGCGTTACACGAAGATGGTTTTATAGATTTTGATGATAACGGATCAGAAGGTGTAGGTACATTCTTTACATATAACTTTTGGACTAGAAATTGGAATACTCTTCAAATAGGAGGTACACTAGATGATCAAGGTTTATTTCAAACTCTTGATTTGACGAGTCGGCTTCCGGAAATAACGATACCATCCTTATTTATATCTGGTAAATACGACATGATAGTGCCTGTAGCTTCTGCTCAAACTGCTTTTGAAAACATAGGTTCAACGTCCAAAGAATTACTCATATTTGATAGATCAGGTCACGCTCCGTTGTTTAGCGAGCCCGACCTGTTTGCCCAAGAAGTACTTCGATTTATGAATGAACATAAATAATGTTTTGTGACTACCCATATTTAACGTTGCCACATCATAAGCAATGTTACCTTTTAAATAATAACATAAAAAATAAAATGATAAAATTTAAATTAATAACAATGGTATTAGTATTCACATTGTTTATAACTACAATTTTTGCGCAAGACACAGTAAAACAAGAGTTTGAAGTAAAAGTAATTACAAGCGTAGAATCTATTATACCGGATGGATTAGGTAGATCACGATTAATTTCATCTGTTGATAAAAGAGACTATAAAGAATTTACTTCTTCGCGAACAAAAGATGATAATACTAGAAATAAGTCTAAAAGAAAAGATATTAGAGTAAAGGGTTTTGAGGAAACAAAATTATTAAACTTTTATAATGTAGTTGGTATACGATTTCAAAATATAGCAGCAAATGATGCTGTAATTTCCTCAAAATTAACAGCAATGATTTCTGAAGGTTGGGATTTGATATTCGTAACAAGTGCAGTAGAAAGTGATGCAGGTACAAATGACGGCAATGGTATTTTTATTACACGCTATATTTTTAAAAGAAAATTGAATTAAAGAAACGTCCTAATTCGTATAATTCCTTTGTTTCTGTACTTCTACAATCACAAAATTAACTTTTCGTTTTGTTTTGTTATCTACATTCGCATCAATTAATTAAAAAATATAAATTATGAAAAAATTAATATTAATAACTGTTATTACAGTTTTAGGGTTATCCAATGTTAACGCTCAAAAAATTAAATTTGGAGTTAAAGCAGGTTTAAACCTTGCTTTTATCACTGGAGACAATGCAAAAAATGTTGATCCTAACACAGATTTTCATTTTGGAGCCCTAGCCGAAATTAAGGTTTCAAACAAATTCTCTTTACAACCTGAATTATTATATTCCGGACAAGGATTTAATACAAAAAATGATTCTGAAGACAGAATTGCACTAAATTATTTGAACATTCCATTAATAGCAAAGTACTATGTCACAGAAAGATTGAGTCTAGAAGCTGGACCCCAAGTTGGTTTTTTACTTTCTACAAAAGGAGGTGCAAACAATAATAAAGATCTTTATAAAACAACAGATTTTGGAGTAAATTTTGGTTTGGGCTATACTCTTGATAACGGTATCTATTTTAGTGCTAGATATAATCTAGGATTATCTAACATTAATGATGTAGATGGTTTTTCGGACAAAAATAGAAATGGAGTATTTCAACTATCTGTTGGATATTTCTTTTAACACCTAAACTTTTATATCTAAGCCGTTGGTTTTATTGTTTTTCTAGTATTGCAGGTAATATATAATCAGTCATCATTTTATTAACATTGATTTGATTACCTGGTTTACCATATGCTGAGGCAGTGATAACGACAACAAAAGGAATGTCTTTAAAAACAAGGATCTTATTACCCCCGTTACCCGCGGAAAAAAAAACTTCGTAGTTTTTCCCATCTACTTTATATATATTATTAAAAAAAAGGTACCCATAATATCCATCTTCTCCTGCATCTGCATAGGCTCTGGACACTTGTTTGGTTAAGCTTTTCTTTACCCATTCTTCAGTGAGGATTTGTTTGCCATTCCATTTGCCTTTGTTTTTATAAAGTTGTCCATATTTTGCAAAATCAATAGCGCGTAGTTGTATTCCTCCACCTGTATATGCAATATTTTGAGGGGTATAAAACCACTTATAATTGGTAATACCTAAGGGGGCAAATAATTTTTTATCGGCGTAGGAAACCAGTCCGTTTGGAACTGATTTATGAATAATATCCCCTAGCAAACCAGAACCAGCAGTAAAGTAATTATAATCCTTACCTATTACTTTGCTTTCATGCATAGGTAAATCTAACGTGAATTTTACCCAGTCATTAGAGGATTGCATTTTAAATTCAGTCCCTGGACTGTCCTCGTCATTATCATTGCCAACAAATCCAGAACTCATGGTTAAAAGTGATTTTAGAGTTACAGAATCTTTTTTGGGACTATAATTCTTATATGACTTTAAATCGTAAAAGTCTTTTAGCAAAGTATTTTCATTTTTTATTAATTTCTCTTTAATGGTAATACCCATTATTGTAGAAGCAAATGACTTTCCTACCGACATAGTGTTGTGCAAACTACCTCTTGCTGCGCCGTTAAAATATTCCTCTATTAAGAGTTTACCATCTTTTATCACAACAATTCCATTAATATCTTCAAATCTACCTTCTGCTATTTTTCTATTTAGAGCTTCAATTTTATTGTTGTCAAAATTAGCTTTAGAAATTTCCCAACCACTATTAGGTTGTATTTTCTGAACAGGAACTAAATTTTCATCTATATGTATTTTAGGCACTTCTACAGCGATATTTCCTTTTGCCAAAAGAGGACCAACTTTTAATGTACCATCCCTTAAATACGGCTTTATTTCTATGCTTAACGTGTGATTTCCTTCAGTAAACGCATCTAGCCCACCATTAATTTTCATAAATCGTTGCCACATAAACCAGCCCCAAAAATTAATTTGTTCTGGTGTTACTAGTGGTATTACTTGCCTAAGTTTTTCTGTTTTACGTGTTTTTGGCCCTGCTCCAGTGTTTAAGTTTTCCACATAAATTAATTTTCCATCTACTAAATATGAAAATTGAAAATTTCCTTTGCTTAATAATTCATCTTCAGATAAGGTTGGGGCTAATTCTTGAAGACTTTGTATCAATGGTTTATTTAAGTTGAAAACAATACTAAGGTAGTTGTCGTTATGTAAATTGAAGTTTTTTGAATATTCTTCTGAGGAAATTTTAGCTTTTGTAAAGTCTACTGTTGAAAAATATAAGTTCTCTATTTCGGTTGAATTTGCATTATTTGATTTTGACTGACTATTATTCTTGCACGATATTAATATACAAACAATAAGTACTAAAAAATGATTTGATTTCATAGTTGTGATTTAATTTGATTTGATGAAAATTGTTGTTTTAAAATAGAATGAAATTAGTATCAGTGACATTTATTTTAGTCTCTTATAACGGTCTAATATTTTTGCATCTACCCAGTAAATATCTTGATTACTTGTATAAAAGAGATATTTTCCGTCTTTGCTTACAAACGGACATAGTTCATGATTTTTAGTGTTTATGAGTTCACCCATATTGACAGATTTAGACCATGTTCCATCGTCGGTATTTTTGAAACTGATGTACAAATCGCCTCTGCCTAGACCATCTTGCCTTGTGCCACAAAAAATAATATAAGATTCATCCGGGGCAATGAAAACATCTGCTTCATAATCTGGGGTATTAATTGAATCACTTAATGGAACTGGCTTTTGAAATTCTCCTTTCACATATTTTGAAGCATAGATGTCGAAGTTAGATCCAATTTTGTTTGATGAAAAATACATAGTATCATCGTTGGTAAATGAAATGTAATATTCATTTGCGTTTGAGTTGATATTTGGTCCTGCATTTATAGGCTCCGACCATCCATTAACAGATCTTTCAACATACCAGATGTCATAATCTTTTGGATCCCCGAAACCATTTAAAGTTCTTTTAGATATAAAGTACAATCTATTCTCATCAGGTGAAAGAAAAGGATCATTATAACCATATTCCTTATGCGTCAATAATACTTCGGGGTTGCTCCAGTTTTCTCCAACAAGTTTAGAATATCGAATTTCTTCTTTTCCGTTGATAGCAACTCCATAGAAGAATTCAGTAGCATCATTATTAAAGACTGACCCAAACTCGTATTCATCCTCTTTAGAAATAATATCGGGTGCAAAAATTTGAGGAGTGGTTGATGGTGGTTTTTGTTTTAGATATTTGAGTTTTTCATTTACCTGGCTTAAACAACTTGTTGTTGATAGAATTACTAATGCTAAATATATAATTTTCAATCTCATCCTTTTTAATATTTTTTTTTAATCTTTTAGTTGTTCTATAGCCGGAATAATAAACTCATTTATAATTTCATCAGTATAAAAATGAGCATCTCTATTACTATAGTTAGTTGTAGTAATAACAACAGACATATTTAATTCGGGACATGCTAAAACTTTATTTCCTCCAGTACCAGACATAGAGTAAGATTTATATTTCTTGTTTTTCCCAAAACTTTTTAACCATAACAGATAACCATAATCGGTATTTTTACGAACATTTGCCTTTGGTGTAGTTGCCTTTTCAATCCATGACGATGAAATAATTTGTTTCCCATTCCATTGTCCTTTGTTTATGCATAACTGTATTAATTTCAAAAAATCTCGACTTCTATATTCACTCCCTCCAGCGGTATTTAATATTTTATGAGGTGTATAATGCAATGTATAGTCTTTAATTGCTAAAGGTTCAAAAAGATGCTTCTTTGCAAATTTGGTCAAATCACTTTTAATGGCGCTTTGTAAGATTTCTGCCATTAAAGCAGCTCCAGCACTACAATAGCTAAAAGCCCGACCATAAGGTTGTTTTTCTGGTTTGGGTCCATAAGGATATGAAAAAACAGGAAGGTCTAAATAAAATTTAGCCCAATCTTCTATGATATACATACGCTCTTCATTACCTCTGGAGTAATGATTCCAATCACTACATTCTAAAACTGAGCTCATGGTTAAGAGATCTTCGATTGTAATTTTTTCTTTACGTTTATCGGGGTTTTTAACTGGAAGTTTATGTCGTAAATAGTCAAAAACCTTATCATTTTCAGAGGTAATATATCCTTTATCTATTGCAATACCCGTTAGTAATGTTGCCATGGTTTTAGTAGCAGAACGTGTATTATGCTTAGAATTAACATCATTTTCGTTGTAATACTTTTCAAATAAAACATTGCCATCTTTAGCTATTAAAATACTTGTAATGCGTTCGTACTTGCCAGAAGAAACAATACTGTCCATCTTATTTAATAGAGGAATATTACTTTTATTGGCTTTAGAAAAATTGAGTTGGGCACTGCTATGTAGAACACATAAAAAACAAACTACAATAGTAAGTATATATTTCATATTGTTTTTTTTTAGATTTTAGAATCATTAAACTTGTAGAAAGCAATGATTACCTAATAGAATGAAATTAACATTGCTATTTCCTACATTAATTTTTGTAAAGAAAACTTTTTTTCGCCATCAGATGTAACTATTGTCGTTATTAGATGTCCTAAACTATAGTATTAGACTATTTTTTTTAGTCCATACATAAATAAAGATCAAATTCTAACTAAATGAAATAAAAAAAATATCAAACTTATTTTTATGTTAGATTAAAATATAACAATATTAAAATTTTGAGTGGATGAGTATATCGCTATATGAGCTTTTTCTGGTATTGGTTATTGGTCAGTGTATTTTTTTGATTTTTGCCATTCAGTATATCCCTAAAAAACATACAGGAGCAAATAGGGCTATACAGTACTTATTGGCTATTTATAGTCTTTTTTTATTCGAAAGAACTATGGGCCATCAATTCGAAAGAGATTTTTTGAGGCTATATGGTAATATCATTAATACTTTTTATCTTTTTATTGGGCCTTTAGTTTACACATATATTAGGCGGTTACTTTTTTATAAAAATGGGAACTATCAGTTAGCATACTATCACTATTTGCCAGCACTATTGTATTTAGCATACTGTTTTTATCATATTTACATTTATCATTCAATAAAAGATTCTAACAGCTATTTTATCACTCTTTTGTTTTGGAACGACGTCATATTTTTTGTTTTTATCTCTGCTTATCTATTCAAATCTAATAGACTATTGAATTACTATAAGAAAAATGAAGAACAGGAACTATCCTTTAATCAAACCATTATAAAGTATATAAAAATCATGCTCATTTGCTTGTTGGTTTATATGATTTTTTGGTTATTAGGAATTGTTGAACGCTTTGTTATTAAATTACCGGTAGATATTAGAATGATCTGGGATATATCATGTTTAATCTTTGGTATACAGATTTATATAGTAGGTTTTTATAATTTAAAACATCCAGAAGTATTTAAAATTAGGTTTCCTTTAAATAAGGAAAACGAATCTAAAAGAAAGAATACGCTTGACGAAAAAGAAATAAATAAGATTAAAAATCTAATTGACACCTTCTTAGAAGAAAAGAAAGGCTATTGCCGACCAGAATTGAGTTTATCTATTCTAGCCAATGAAATTAATACTACAACTAATAAATTATCATGGGTTCTAAATAATATTTATAAAAAAACTTTTTATGAACTGGTTAATGAATATAGAGTTGAGTATTTTTTACAAAGAATCAAAGAAAATGACCATAAAGAATTTACAGTAGTATCTATAGCGTTTGATGTTGGATTTAATTCTAAATCTACTTTTTATAAAGTATTCAAAGAAATAACAAATTTTACTCCTACAGAATATATTAGAAAGGTTGAGAATTTGCAAAGATAATGAGTAGCAATAAATTCAACCCCCACAATTCACATCCATTTTGCCTCCACACCTTTACCTATAGTATTTAACAGAATTTATTCTGTGTAAAATTTCGTGAGATACTAGTGAAAATTGGCTATATTTTCAGTTTAGCATTATAAAAATCTGTGTAAATAATTTTTCCAAGTTTTTAAATAAAATATGTAATTCTCATAAATTGAATATTCTGTACAATCATTCTCAGGGATTTCGCAGCTTTATAAATTTGATTATGTCAATCAATTATTTAGATTTTAGTTAGAGAATAATTTTAGAATACCTAGCTAGATTACCGTCTAATTTATTTCCAGACATGCTAAGGTGTACAATTCATAAAATTTGGCGTATTGACAGCAGTAAGTGGAGAATTAGAAGCAAAATTATCACAGAATATCACATTGCTTACATTCCAACTTCTAATGTCTTGATTAAATGGTGTATCTAAGAACATAAACCCCATATCGGTCACGTTGCCTACATTCCAACTACCGATATCTTGGTTAAATGACGTACTATTGAACATAGAAAACATATTTGTTACATTGCTCACATTCCAACTTCTAATGTCTTGATTAAATGGTGTATCTCTAAACATAGAACCCATATCGGTCGCATTACTCACGTTCCAACTACTAATATCTCGATTAAATGAGGAATTTCTGAACATAGAAAACATATTTACCACATTGCTTACATCCCAAGTATCAATGTTTTGATTAAACGGAGTTCCACTAAACATAGAACGCATATCGGTTACATTTTTTACATCCCAACTACTTATATCTTGGTTGAATGAAGAATTTTCAAACATAGAACCCATATTAGTTACATTACTAGTGTCCCAAGTATTAAAATTTCCATTAAGAAGGGTATTGACAGCAAAAAACATACTAGACATATCTGTTGCTTGAGAAAGATCTGGAGCATCAATAGCACTTATAATCAAGGTATTTACCCCTGCAAAAGCACTCTGCATTGTTAACCATTGTATAATACCCCACTGCTCTACTGTACGTATCTGAGCTTGAGAAGCTGTAATATTCGAAAAATCTATTGCTGGGAAGGTGCCACTGATACTCACGGTATGGATACCTGCATTAGTGTAAGTATGGGTAGCATCAGCCGTTCTGCCGGTTTGAGTTGTGCCATCACCCCAATCTATAGTATAATCATAGGTAAACTCCGTTGACCGCGTAGGTATGATTACCATTTCATTATTACCAGTGGTTCGCCAAGTAGTTACAAAAGAAGTGTCGTCTACATCGGTTAGATTTATAGTTACTATAGCCTCAGCTGCAGTTTTACCATCGGTAACCACTACAGTAATGGTATGGCTTTGAGAGGCTTCATAATCTAAAACTTTCAAATCATCAAGACTTAATATTCCCTCATCACTAATTTCAAAAAGATTATCATCATTAACGCTAACACTAAACACTAGTGTGTCGCCATCTGGGTCACTGGCCTCAATCAAGCCTATTGGTATATTATCAGCTATATTTTCAACTACAGTAAAGCTTTGGTTATTTATAACGGGAATATTGTTTTGAGCTATCTTCGGATCATCATCGTTACTACAATTCAAGAGTGCAGTTAGCACAAAAAGCAGTACAATAAATTTTGCCAGATTTTTCATATTTATAACAAGTTTTTTTATTTTTTTAAATAGTTTCCACTATCAACCTTCTAGAAAAAGCTAACTTTTAACTTTAAAGGATCATCACCTTTTTCGTTAAGAATTTTCCCTTTTTTGAAATCTTTGCAAGATAGAGGCCATTCAACCTTTAACTTGATATACTTTTCTACCATTTAATCAAATAGCTCGATTAAAGAATTTTTAAGGTTAGATGATGTTAAATGTTATGAAGAGACTAATCTATAATTTTAAACGTTAGGGCGTAATGACAAATTAACAAAACCCTATTTTGAATTTATGGAATGAGGTTTTCAATTGACCTGGCTATGTATTCACTCCTGTGTTTTATAAAAATTAAAATGCCATAACTGGCATTCTAATTTTTACACACGATTTCCAACCACTCTGATCAAACCTTTATTTAATTTTGACTAATTTGTTATTTTCAAAAGCGCTGTAGCAACTTTACCAATTTCACCATCAGAATCCAAAGAAATAGCCTTTTTGAGTGCTTCTCTTGCTTTATGAGGGTCTTGTAATGCGATGTACGATTCTCCCAGATATTTATATGCGTTTGCTGAATTTGGAAATAACTCTAAAATCATAGAAAACACTTGAATGGAAGCCTGAATTTGTGGTACACGACCACTTTGCAATAAAATGTTTCCTATTTTAATTAACTCCATCTCAAAATCACAAAACGCATACAGTGGGTCTTGAATCATTTTAGGAAGTTCTTCTGCCAGTTTTTGTGTTTGTCCAGATAAATACAAGCTTATGATATAATCCATTGGCTTAGGTTTAAAATCCTGTGCATTAAAAGTTAATGCTGCTTCTAATACAGGGTCCTGATTGTTAGCATACTCATCAAAACTCATAGTAACCGGAACACTAGGGGCTATCCAATCTGCATTTTCTAAAGCTGGTTTATCTTGCCACCATAAATACGATAAAGAGATATTAATAGCACTGTTTGGAAGTCTTACAGGGCGGTTATCTCCCCAAAAATTGACATTTTCTGCTGTGGGCTCTCCCACAAAAATAACATTGGTATAATTGTCCATTTCATTAACCAGGTTTTGGCAAGCAGAAAAAGTTCGTTTTCCAATAATAACAAAGAGCTTTCCTATTTTATTTATCTTTTCAGATTTAATAAGACCTTTTATAACATCTTTATTTAAATAGTTATTTCCACCACCATTTAAACGCAAATCGATAATTAATTTCTCGGTATCATTAGTTTCTATTTCATTAAAAACACGGGCATAAAAATCCTTGGTACTTTCTTCGGCTTCATCTGCTATTCTACTATGTCTAACATACATCGCCTTTTCTTTGGCTAAGTATTCTGAGAAGTAAACCTTATCCAGGTGCTCTAAATATAAAGGTGTTGTTGATTGGTCTCTTGCATCTAACCAATTGTCTTTTTGATGTACATAGCCACGGTGGGTAGGCACAGTTTCTCCTTTAGCCAATGCAGTAAAGGATTGTGTAAATACTTTTCCTCCTTTTTCTAACGTAAGTGTTATCGTATTTTGAAGGGTTTTTGTTATTTTTTGGGCATGTAAGACTTCAGGATACCGTATATTATTAATTCCGTAAGCTTTAAAATATTGTGAATTCTCTACTTCTACTGTCGGTTCAATTGCTTTTAGAACTTCTAGAATTGGCTTCCCTTCTACTGCTATGACTTTTGCTCCAACTGCTTCTGGGTAGTTCTTGTGTGTTCCCTGAATATAAATCCCATCATTAAATTCATATAAATTGAAAGGAAATTGTGAAAATTCAAATGGCTTTTGATGAAAACTAATATAGGTATGCCCGTATTTGAATAAAGACACGAGCCGAGAAAGACCAGCAATAATTTCGTGTTCTTGTAAATTCAGAATGTCATTGTATAGTGTTTCTACTTCGGTATCAAAATTTTCTTTTGTTGTTTTTACAAAAAGAAACGAATAGTCCCTATGTATCGTTTTTTGTAAAAATCGAAGATCTTCCTGCCATTGAGCTGTAGTTAGAGTCTCTTGAGACCATAACTGAGAACATAGAAATAGGCTGAGTATAATTAGTGTTTTTTTCATGATGTTATTTTTTAACCTGAATATATTTCAGGAGTTTTGATTGTATATTGTTTGATGAATTAAAAATGTTTATTTATTTACTGTTTGCTCTTTCTAAGAGTAAAGTAGCAAAAGATTGTACGCCATATTTTATGGTTTTTTCATCCACAGCAAAGTTGGGTGTATGTGGCATAGAACTTATACCTTTTTCAATATTAGATCCTCCTAGGAAAAAGAATACCCCTGGTACTTTTTGCTGATAGAATATAAAATCTTCGCCAAAATAAGGAACTTGACCGTACAGTGGTGTAAACATTTCTTTGTTATAAAAACTAGAAATTGTTTGTGTTGCAATTCTTGTAAGTTCAGGATCATTTATAGGAGTTCCTGCATAATCCTTTGAATATCCAATGGAGATAAAAGAATCTTTAAATTTAGAGTTAAGGATTAGTTTTTTTATTTCATGAGGTATGTTATTCACTCTTTTTATATCAGTTTCAAGAAAGCTAGCATTATAAAAAGTAACAGCCTTATCTGTATCTGTATTAAGTCTTGCCCCTTGTAAAATGAAGTAATCTTTAAAAATTGTTTCTTTGCTTGTCAACCCTATTTTAGGATCTGAAATCTTATTTATGATATCCCAAGGTGAGCCTTTCTGTTCAATATTACGAACAAAACCTTTTAATATACTATTCATGAAGTTTTCTAATTCATTTTCATTGGCGCTAGGCTTGAATTTTACCTTAAGTGTTTTTGTATGTGCAAATAACTCATTAGCCTTAACGTTGATCATTCCAGATGTTTCTGGGCCAATATGTAAACCATAAACTTCATCTGGCTTAATGATGTCAAAAAGACCATCTTCAATCATATCTTTTGCACCTGTGAAAGTTTCTTCTGCTGGTTGAAAAATAAAGTAAACGGTACCTTCTAGATCTTCTTTTTGTTGTGATAAAACAGTAGCAATTCCTAAACCAATTGTTGTATGAACATCATGGCCACAGATATGCCGTACACCTTCATTTTTAGATTTAAAATCAACAACATCTGGCTCATTTATTTTTATGGCATCCATATCAGCTCTCCAGGCAATATTTCTTCCTTCTTTATCGCCTTTTAAAATTCCTACCACACCGTTTCCGCCGATATTCGTTTTTACTTCTATGCCTAATTTTTCCAGATACTCAGCAACGATTTTAGAAGTTCTTTTTTCTTGTTTCGATAACTCTGGGTGCATATGTAAATCTCTTCTAATTTCAACTAAGCTACTATAGATAGCATCAGTTTGTTTTTCTATTTGTTGATAGTTGCTGATACTTTTACCTGATTGAGCAGAAAGTATTCCTGTAGTTACTATTAGAAGTATGGCTATAAGTTGTGTTTTCATGATACAATTTTGTTTGTTATTATATCACAAAGATTGTCTTATTATGTTGTTGTAGATAGTGCTTTTTGTTGAAGTATCGTATTTGATATTTGAAACGTCACAGGAATATATTATACCACTTACAACTTAAAATGATTCAATAAAAATGATTCTTTTTTCCTTTATACTTTAAAATAAAATAGCATCGTAGCCCTGCTATACTACCATTTTCTTTTTCGTCTAAAGAAAAAAATATGGTTTCTTATTAAAACAAGTTTAAATCAGAATTGGTATTATTTGTTCATCCAGTCCTTGAAATGACTGGTCTTTTGTCTACTTACAATAAACTCTTGATCTCTTGGATTTGAAACAGATAACTTTACTCTATGGTTAAAATATGATGCTATTTTTTCTATGGAATTTTTAGCTACAATTTGCCCTCGATTAATTCTGTAAAATGTAGTATCGTCTAGCGAATCATATAATTGATCCATCGTCTCATCTATAATGTATCGTTTGTTATGAGTAACTCCAAAAGTGATACTCTCTTGAGAATAAATATACAAAAGAGCCGACGTTTTTATTTGAACAAAACCACTCCCCTCTTTAACGAGTATTCCTGTACGTTTTTTGGGCTCTTGTATGCTTTGAAGAAGGTTTTTTAAAAGCTCTGGACCTACTTGAGGAATTGTTGCATTCGTTTTTTTAAATTTGTTTAATGCTGTATCTAATTCGTCTTGCTGAATAGGTTTTAGTAAATAATCTACACTATTTACTTTAAAAGCTTGAATGGCATACTCATCAAAAGCTGTTGTAAAGATAATGGGTGCAATAACTTCTGTTTTCTGAAATATTTCAAAACTTAACCCATCTGCTAATTGGATATCCATAAAAACTAAATCTGGTGCGGTATTTTCTGTAAACCATACTACAGCATCTTCAACAGTATCAATAATGTCTAATAACTGAAAATTAAAAGCACTTTTAGTTAATAAATTTTGTAACTGACTCGCTGCGCGTGGTTCATCTTCAATGATTAGTATTTGCATAATTTTTCTTTTGATCAGATAATTTTAATAAGGGTAAAGAAACGGTAAATTGAATTCCATCACTTGTGATTTCAGGGAGCTTATTCGTAATTAATGCATATCGCTGTTCAATATTTTTTAACCCAATTTTTGTAGAAGGTACTTTTGTTGATTTCGTTTGAATTTTGTTGTGAACGACTAAAAAATCATCTTTAATTGTTACCGTTATGATTAATGGTTTCGCCCTGGAAACTATATTGTGTTTTATAGCATTTTCTATTAATAGTTGTAAACTCATAGGTACTATCATAGAGGTTAACTTATTCTCCGGAACATTCCAATTCATTTGTAGATTGTCTCCAAACCTTTCAGATTGAATATAGACATATGCTTTAGCAAATTTTAACTCCTTTTCGACAGCAATTAAATTAGTATTTCCAGATTCTAATATAAAGCGATACACATTAGATAGATTATCTACAAAACCCTTTGCATCTTCTTTAGAATCTTGATCGATAATATCTCGTAACGTATTTAAACTATTAAATAAAAAGTGGGGTTGCGCTTGATTACGTAACGTATCTAATTGGGCTTGGATCATTACTTGTTTTGTTTGTTCTTCTTCTCTAATAGATTTTTTAAGTCTTACATAATAATACATAGCTTCGTATATCGCCATAATCATTATGGTTACTAAGGTAACAGGTAGCAATACTTTCAACTGTGTGAAATAATTTGCATTTTTACCCAAAAGACGATATATATATTGAATCGAATGCCCACCTACATAATCAACAACGAATATAGTAGTGACAATGGCTAGAAAAAAAATGACTATGCGCTTTACATCGTCACTAAAATCAGGATACTTTTTACGTAAAAAAATTAAAATCCATCGTATAATCAGCCAATCACAAATGGTTATGATTAAAGAAGCTCCCCAACTATAAAAAGCCAATGCTAGTGGATAACTTTGAAAAGAATTATTAAAGATATAATCTGTACTAAGGCTTAAAATCAAAATACCAACAACCGAAAACCACATATCATTAAATCCTAAATATTGTATACGTTTCGTTTTGTTAAATAACATCATGATTTATAAGCTTATTAGTGGTATTACTTGTTTTGCTTGATATAATACAAATCCAAAAGCAATTACGGTAATAACCTGATTCCTACTTCTAGTTTTCCATTATTAGAGGAATAATACGAATAACGGAATTATTTGTATCCTGTACAAACCAAAAAAATGGGCTTGTATTTGTAGTTCAAATATCTTAGGATTGACAAAAAAATGAAATCATAATATTTTGAAATGTCGTAATATGTATCTGAATTGTTATACTTATAGATATAATACCATTCCATACACATTCCCACTTCGCTCCTATCCCTTCGATAAGTTCGGGAACCACGTCCCCTTCGGGCAATATGTAAAATAGAAATTAAACTTTTAAAGTTTTAGATTATTATCTTTCGTTATATTTTAGAAAACATTTAAACTCTTTAGATTACACAGAACTCAAATTATAAAGCGAGAACTTAGTGCCATTAAGTTCTCGCCCACTAAAATATTTTTGCTCTACTTGCTTATTGTTTTTAAACAAAATTTTATGAGTCGAAAAATCACCTATTAATCAATGCTTTTGTAAATTCCATTACAATATCTACATTATTTAAGTATTGATAACCAAGGTTATTTAATTCGTTTTCATCATTAAAGTTATATGTGTTGTTCTTTTTTAACTTATGATAATGAGAAATAGTTTCGTTAATAGTAGCATTTGGTAATGCTATAATGGTTTTTGCAATTGATTTTTTATTGTTAGTCGAATTAGTGCTATTTCTTATTTGTGATTTACTATTACACCTGATACCGTAAAAGTAGTATGAATAACTTCTTCATTTTAATAGTGTTTATTGCTTAATAAGTTGTAATGCATACTCCATTTGAACATCTTTATTTTCTCTTATGCTTTTAGTTGTTTTGTATACAAAATAATCTGGAAGAACACCTCTGTTTCTAGGTAAATCTGTTGCTGTGGTAAAATTTGTATCTCCAGTTGAAATGTAATACATTACGGCTGTATTTGTTCCTAAATGTTGTTGCATACCTCCATTTGCATAATAACTTGAACCCGTTTCCTCTCCTATTAAAGTTGCTATAGCATTGGTTTTTATGACTGAAGCTAAATGTCCACCTGTAGATCCCACGTGCCCATCTATTAAAACATATGTCGTTCCTTTGAAATTATTTTTCATAGGGAACTGTTCACCACCTTCTGATAAATCACCTGGTAAAGGTGAATTTGCATCAAAGTAAATAAATGGTTTTTTTGATATATATTGAAGCAAAGGGATTGCTCCACAGGAGCATCCTCCGCCATTTCTTCTTAAATCAACAATAAGTTTATTAACCTTTTTTTCTTTTAACTTTTTAAAACTAGTCTCTAAGAATTCCTTGAATTTAACTAATTTTTTCCCACCATAAGCACCAAAATATGGGATTCTTAATTTGGCATAGCCTTGTTCTTCTATAATTTCAAAACTAGACTTATTGTTAATTGGAGTATATTGAAACTCTTGAAGTTGTACTAGTTTAATAGGTTGTTGAGAGTTTTCTAAAGTTATTGTATATGCATTAGGAAACTTAAAGTAATAAGGAATATAAGAAGTAATATAAGCACTAAAGGTTGTGTTTTTACGAGCTAACGTATGTCCATTGGCAGCAATGTGCTTGAAGATACTATTAGTGATTTCAGAAATCGTTTTTCCATTAATAGATGTTATGCTACTCCCTTTTGTTACTTTCTTTTCATTAGCGTGTGTATTGGTAACTAATAAGCGGTCATTTACAATTTCGGCTTCCATTGGAAATCGAAATTTAACAGGTAACATATCATCTTCTTGATTAAAAAAATTAAGATGCGAGTGTTCGCAAGCAATACTGGCAATAATGGGACTCAGTTCCCAGATGAACTCTTTATAAGTCATCCCTTCTCTTATTTTACTTTTTTGAGTTTTTACTAGCTCATTAAAAGCATCCTTTGTTATAAATTCAAATGGATTTTTATGTTTTTTGGTTATTCGCTGAGCCATTTCATCCATATCTTCCAAATATTGTTGTTTGGTAAATATTTGATTGAATTTTGGACGTTCACGTGTTTTATAGTTGATAGAAACAATCCATTGTTCTGCATTACTGTTTTTAGGGTTTAATTGTAAGGATTTTTGATAGTTCTCTAATGCCAATGGCATATTTCCATCTTTATAATAGGCTTCTCCCATACTATCGTATGCATTTGCAGAGTTGGGAAATTCTGACACCAAAAGTTTAAAAATTTCAATAGCATCTTTTGCCATTCCATTGTTCAAGTATTGATAACCTAGATTGTTTAACTCATTTTCATCATTAAAGTTATAAATGCTTGGTTGTTCTTTCTTTAACTTATAATAGTATACAATGGTTTCTTCTATAGTAGCATTTGGTAATACACTAATGGCTTTCGCAATTGATTTTTTGGATTTGACGTTTTTACTTTTTTCTGTTTGTGAATTACAGCTAGTTATTAAATTTAAAGTAATGAAAAGTAGTAGTAGTTTTTTGATTTGTTTTTTCATTTTATTTTGATTGAATGATTCTTAAACAAAAAAACAAGTATTATGTAAAGATGTACTTAAAAAATCGACGGATTTTGTTCAATTTTATAATTATGAACTTAAAAAACCTTCTTTGTACTTTTTGGGCGTCATTCCAACGATACTCTTAAAATATTTATAAAACATTGATTTTGAATTAAATCCAGATTCATTCCCAATAGCTTCTAATGTATATTTAGAATTTGATTGAATTAATTGTTTTGCTTCTTCAATACGATATTCATTGGTGAATTCTGAAAAACTCTTACCCAAATTATCATTAAGTAATTGCGAAACTTGATGAGAAGATAGTTCTAAATATTCAGCTAAATCCTTAAGTTTTAAATTAGGGTTTTTATAAGGTTTTTGTTCTATCATCAAAGTGTTAAGTTTTATTATGATAACTGCTTCGGTTGAATTATCTATTTTTTCAATTATATTTTTTTTCTGAATGGGGAAAATTTTTGTCCGCACTTTTTTATTAAAAACGAAATACAAGAAAAAAGAATAAAATAATGCAGAAAAGGTAATTGAACCGACTACAAAATAGCTGAAGCTTACAAAAAAATATAATAGCCATAACAAGGTCACGCTTATAAGCAATAAACCAATCCACAAATTAATAGGATGGTTTTTTTCTTTCTTTGATGATAGTTTATTTATGTGCATAAAAAATAACCAACCAGAAATCAGTATATGACATAACCATTGCATATTAATTGCAAATAGAATGTATTTTGTCCAAGACACCTGATTGCCTTTAAAAGGATATAATAAGTGGGATGTAGTTGCGATAAGTACCCAAACTAAAATGTAATATTTCCAATTTGGAATAAACTTAGATGCAGGTTTTAGAATTGATAACACATATAAGAGTAAAAAAGGCCCAATAAAAACAAATGAAATAGCTTCGGATTGAGTATAAAAATTTGGTAGTGCCGGGCTAAAAAAATAAATTAATGATCTTAATGCTCGCTCGCTTATAAAAAAAAGAAATAAACCAAATAATAAATTTGATTTTTGCTTTTCTCTTTTTAAAATAAAAAATAGACTGGTTAGAAAACTATTAAAAATTCCTATAGCCCCAAAAAAGAATAAAAACAATGATGTAAAACTCATATTTAGTTAAAACATCAAATATATAAATATAGTATAGCAAAACTAAACCATTACACACACATTACACTCCTCTCCTCTTGTCGGCTCGTATAATATGTATTGTATTACCTCTTTTAAACGAGGTTTTTAGTTAGAAAACTTTTAAAATAAGCTGTGGAGATTAGAACTTTTTACTGCGCTAATTTTACATATTGTCGAAACTATCTAGAACTTTTTTCCTTAGTCGTACACTTATAGGTATTTGATAATTGTTAATAATAATTTGATTTTCTATAATTTTATTCACTTTATATTTTGACACTACATATGATTTATGTGTTTGTATAAAATTATTTTCTGGTAATTGTTCTTTAAAGCTCTTTAAAGTCATATTTGTAATTATAGTCTCTTCTAGTGTTATTACTTTAATGTAATTTTGCATTGCTTCTACAAATAGAATATCATTTATGTTTATTTTTTTAAGCTGTTTTTCACTTCTTAAAAACAAAACTTCATTTTCAGCGCTATTGGGGTAATATTTATAGACTTTATTAACCGCCTGTAAAAAACGTTCGAAAGAAATGGGCTTTACTAAATAATCTAAAACGTTATAGGAAAAGCTTTCCAAAGCATAGTCTTCATATGCCGTTGTCATAATAACTGAAGGGGAGTTTTTTAAACCTTTTAACCAATCAATACCTGAAACTATTGGCATATTGATATCTAAAAAAATTAAATCAATTTGATTTTTTTCTAAATAATGGTTTGCTTGCAACACATTCTTACATAACGCAACTACATTTAAAGACGAAATTTCATTACAATAATCTTCGATGCCTTTTCTAGCAATGGGTTCATCATCAATAATTAAACAGTTGAATTGTTTCATTTTTAAACGTTATAAATTAATAGAAAGATCAACAATATGTTTGGCCTTGTCTTTTTTTATGTCGAGTTGATGTTGGTCAGGATATAATAATAATAACCGTTTTTGCACATTGGTTAATCCTATTCCTCCTACTCTATTCGTATGTGCTGAAGATTCATCATAACTATTTACAACGTTTAAGGAAAGTTTTCTTTCAATTTCTTCAATTTTTATTGTAATAGTATTCAAAGTACTATCTATATGATTACCACCATGCTTAAAGGCATTTTCAATAAAAGGGATTAATAATAAAGGTGCAATCTTTAATTGAGAGTTTTCTGATTTGATTTCATAATCTAAGTGAATATCTGGGCTTCTACGTGTCTCTTCAATTTTAATATATTTTAACACATAGTCCAATTCTTTTTCCAATAAAATATGAGTATTACTTTCATACAATTGATATCGTAATAAACCAGAAAACTGTAGCAAAGTCTCTTTTGCTAAAACATCATCTTTACCAATTAAATGGTAAACACTATTAATACCATTAAATAAAAAATGAGGATTCAACTGTGCTTTTAAGTATTTCAACTCTATTTTATAAGTTTCTTCTATCAATTTTTGCTTTGTTTTTTCGGATTTTCTGTATTCAAATTTTACGATGTAATAAAAACCGGCAGCAGTATATAAGATATGTACAATAAAATTAGTTAAAAAACTTCCTAACAACGGCTCATCATTTATATTATAGGAACGATATAATATAAAATCACAATATGTTTCGATTACAGTTACTATTATAATTACAAGAATAGTTACTAGATAAAAGTTTATTTTTTTGTTACGCTTATATATTCTTGTAAACAAAAAAACTTGGGAATAAAACAAAACTGCATTAAAGAAAAGCCCATAGGCATATGCGTACGCTAAACTACCAGAGATATAAGTAAAACCATTCCAATTAAATTCTGATCCAAGAGCAACAAACCAATAATTTAGTAACCAAAACATTAGGTGTCCTATATACAGCGCTATTCTAGATGTATTCATTACACATTTTTCAACAAAGAAAGACAAAATTAATTTGTTTAGTTACGTACTTCAACGTTAATCAATAAATATAGAACGTTAATCAAATATTCATTTTTCGACACTATATTTTCTGTTGTTTTGTTTCAAATATTGAACATGAGAAAATATATTTTCGCCATCCTGTGCATATCTGGTATTACACTTAAGGCACAAGAAAAAACATCTAATAAAAAAAAGAATAAGCTTGAATTTTCTACGGGCTACACTGTTGGTTCTTTAAAAAATTTAGAACTTGCACCTGTAGCACGCTACGATTATAACGGTATAGTTTACAAATTGAGCTACGAGCGTAGAAGTAAAAACCAAAATATATTTGAGATAGGTTTAGATTTCTTAGGAAAAACAGCATTAAAAACTGACAGATTATCAAATTTTAATACAGAAATCTTAAAAGGAAAGGTAAATTTCTCGTATTTAAAACAACTGTATACAAAGAATTCTTTGTCAATACATTTAGGTCTACAATCACAATCAAATATTTCCCGTTTTTTTAACCATAGTGACTATGTTGATTTACATCAAGAATTTGGCATTACTAGTCGCTTTGGATATCAACTAAATGAAAAACAATATCTATCATCGCAAATTACTATTCCATTTGTTTTGGGTAGAGTTACAAGTGTTAATGCAGGCTTGTATTCCTTCAATCGTTATCAAAGCATTTCATGGAATTTGAAGTATGGGTATAACCTTTCAGATAACTTTGATATAAAAGTAACCTATGACTTTAGTTATAATAGGCTTCAAATACCTATTGCATATAGAGAATTACAACATCAATTAAACCTTGGTATTACTTATAAATTTTAAAACTTATGAAACCTATAATTTACATTTTCTCGTTCTTAACTGTTTTATTAATGAGTTCTTGCTCTGATACTCTAATAGGAGATGAAGGACAAATCGAAGAAGATATTTTTTTAAATTACCAAACGAAAACAGAATTAGAACTGCCATTTGAAAACGAATGGTATGTAGTTTGGGGAGGAAAATCAATTGTACAGAATAAACATTTTAATAATCGTCATGAGAGATATGCTATGGACATTCTACAAGTAGTAAATGGAGCTTCTTTTACTGGAGATGGTACTAAAAACGAAGATTATTATTGTTTTGGCGAGCGTTTAAATGCGCCTGGTGATGGAAAAATAATAGCTATAGAAAATAATATTGAAGATAATATTCCTGGAGTTCTTAATAAAGCTGGGGGTAATTATATCATAATTGATCACTTAAACGGTGAAGTTTCTGTAATGGCACACTTTAAAAAAGGGTCAATAATAGTTGCTGTTGGTGATACTGTTGTCAAAGGTCAAGAAGTCGGTAAGACTGGAAATAGTGGAAATTCTACTCAACCACATTTACATTATCATTTAACAACATCAGATAGTCCAAATGGTATTGGGCTTCCTCCTCAATTTATAAATTACTATGAAGATGATGTATTTGTATTAAAAGGTGAACCAGTAAGAGGACAAAAAGTTAGAAAAAATTAAAGAAGATTAATATTGGTAAAAGCTTTTTCCCAAGCAAAGTTACATAACGCAGAACATTATAGTATATATTAAACCCTAACTTCTATAACATTCTTTGTACTTTCGCCAATATAAATAATCACAATAATTAGTAAAAGAGTACTTACCATTACTATTACCGTTTTTTTTATTCTCTTGTTTGTGAAATAGGTATATAAAAAATAGGTTACATACACTATTAGAAAGATAAAAGTAATCAACATTCCTATTGAACTGGAATCATAATAACCAATTGAGTTTACTAAAAAATAAAATGTAATTCTATTAATTAATAGCACAAATGATTGAATAATATTTATAGCACTCAACAAGAAGAGCGCAGCTATAATCGATCGGATAAATGATTGCTTCTTATAATCTCTAAATAGATGAAAAATAATAGAATATAGTGGGATAATTAGAATTGTAATTATAAAGTAAAGCCACCTCACTTGTTTCGTATCCGGACCACGAGTATTAATTTTTATATATTCTTTTTTACCGTCTTCTAGTATTTGAAAAAAATCTCCATTTAATAAATCCTGAGTCAAGTTTACTATCAAAAATAAAAGTCCGAGTGTTGTAATATAAAAAAGAATGGGGTTTTGAAACGGTCGTGTTTTCCCAGAAACAAATCGATTAGTTGTGTTTCCTCCTGAATAGAATAAACTTTTTAAATTATATGCAAATCCTTTATCAAAAGAAAGTCCTTCTTTTATCATTTTCAATAAATAACTAGCATCAAATTGATCTATCTTTTCTTGCCCGCAGTTTGGGCAAAACTTCATGGTTAAATCAAGTTTTTGATTACAATTCTTACAGTTCATTTTTTTAAGTATATGTAAAAGCTATTTCTATACTTTTTGATAGAATTCTCTTTATATATGTTCCTGATTACGATTGTATAGTGCTTAACATGAATCGTAATGGTTTTCTAAAATTTCAATTAAATTTATAGACACTATGCAGATTTTCTTAACACTTTTAGCCTTTGTTTTTTAATATAATTACTTCAGGTTTTTATCTAAAACTAGCTGGTGTTCTTCCATACTTTTTTTTAAAAGCTCTATAAAATGCATCTCGGGAATTGAAACCTACCATTTCACCTATCGCTGCTATTGTATATTTATAATAATCATCATCTTCTAATAATAACTTGGCTTCTTCTACACGATAATCATTTACAAAGTCAAAGAAATTTTTATGTTCTATATGATTGATTATATAAGAAACTTGTTTACTATTAACAGCTACAGTATCACTTAACTTTCTCAATGTAAGTTTTGGATTATGATATAACTTGTCACTTTTAAAAGCATTTTTTATTTTAAACCTTAATGATTCAATTTCTTCGTCGGGTAATTCTATAGTCTTCTTTTCTTTTTTATCAAATTGATCAATTGTTACTCCGATACTTTCATCTGTGTGGTTTAATGCAATAATAACAAATAGAAACACATGTAACGACATCAATACTATAGATACAGGTTTACTATATACACTTTCTAAATTGAAAACAACGGGAAATAATTCGATGCTAGATTCAATTCCCCAAATTAATAAATAGCCAAACAAAAGATTTTTCATCCATGATAATTGTAATTTAGAAATATCAGAAAAATACTGTTTTATATAATTATTGTACTTATAAATCAATACAAGAGAAAGTAATAAATATATGAATGGTTGTATGTGCCAAATGGTAAAATGTTGAAAAGCTTCAACTATGGTTTGATTACTTTTTTGATTACTATCTAAATAAACATAGGCATTTTGGAGCTTTCTTACCTTTTCTTCTTTTTGAAGTAAAAAAAGTTCAATACGGTTTATAAATACAAATAAGGTTGGAATAAAATGCAAAAAATCTACCCATTTTAACCGAATTCCTTTAATACAAATAAAACGGACATATAAAAAGATTAATGGACCAATTGCAAATGTAAAAACTGGTCCTAAACCCAAAAAATAAGGAACACTTATCATATAACGGCTATATGAGAGCACGTCATGGATGAGGATAAAAGCAAATATGAGTAGTAAGAACCCCAATAAGTAGGCTCTGGTTTTATGAGCTCTTTTTTTTACAAACATATATAACCCAAGAAAGATTCCCTGGGTTATAGCAGCAATGCCTATAATTGTGTAAATATTAATAATTAACTTATTTTCTTCCATTTAATTTGACCAATTTGGCTGTGCATCATCCCAATCATTATTAGTTATTTTTTTTAACACTGTTCCATCACTTTTAATCGTATAAATGTCTAAATCTCCGTCTGCATCAGAGTTAAAAACTAAAGTCTTTCCATCTGGACTCCAATCTACCGCATAAGCAAAGAACGGTGATTCCCAATTACACAAAGGACTTTTTAAATTAGCTTTGGCTGTTAGGTTAACAATTTTATTTGTTTTTAAATCTAAAACTAATACATCTATATTATTGTGTACTTCATTAAAATTTAGATATGCCAATTTACTATTATCAGGTGAAATGGAAGGTGCAAATTCAAAACTAGTGGCAGTATTACTTATATTTTTTCTATTAGATCCATCTATATTCATAGAGAAAAGGTCGTAACTCCCATTTTCTGAAACAGCATAGCAATAAATCATTTTATCGTCTTTAGAAAAAACAGGTGCATAATGGCTAAATTGTTTATAGTTTTTAGTAATATTTTTTGGGTTTATACCTTTTGTATCTGTTATAAATACTTGTCTTTTACCCGATCGCCCTGCATCAAAGCCGATATAAGCAATATAATTACCATTATTAGACCAAGAAGCATCGTATTCATATCCAACAGAATTTTTAATCAACTTATTTACCGACCTTAAATCAGACGTCGCTTTAGCCAACTTCCAACCACCATATCTATATGTATTAAAGGTAATGTATCTATTATCCTTTGAGAAATGTGGTTGATATTCGCTTCTTGACTCTTTTTTTGTGAGTTGTTTTAATGAAGAGCCATCTGGTTTTACAGAGCACAACTCTTCTTGTCCAGCTATTCTACTCACAAATAGTATACGTTCAGAAGTTTCTAAATAATCTTCACTATCAGAAGAATACAATATTTTATCATTAAATAAATCTAAATTACTTAATAGTCCAAGACTTGTTAAAACTCCTATAAATAGTATAAAATTTTTCATATTCTGCTTCATGTATTAATTATCAAGAGAAGTTAACTGTGTTGTTTTTTTAGTATCAACGTTTATTTTATAAACCTCTGTATTTCCATTCTTATTAGATTGATACACAATAGTTTTATTATCTATCCACCTTGGTAAGAAATCGTGGTTTTTGTTATTTGTTAATCTTTGAATCTTTCTGGTTTTGAGATGCATCACATAGATTTCATAATTTTCATCTTTATTTGAAACAAAAGTGATTTTTGATTTATTAGGAGAAACTTCCCCCATGAATTCATGGCTTTTTGTATTGGTAATTTGTGAGTTTTTGCCTGTTGTGATATCGAGTTGATAAAGTTCATAATCCCCTGTTTTATCAGAATTATAAACCAAAGTTTGATTATCTATCCAAGAGGGATTCTCTTCACTTACTTCTTTTGTGTTTGTAACATTAATGGTTTTATTAGTAGATAAATCTAATACTATTAGGTCTCTTTTACTATTCAATTCTACTTCATAACAAAGTAGTTTTCCGTTAGGAGATAAAGTTGGGTTGCTCTCATTATTTTCACTATTTACAATCGCTTTCTCTTTTTTTGTTTTTGCATTCCATCTATAAATATTAGATCCATCAGGAGTCTTTACTTCATAAAAAATTTGCTTTAATGAATTAGCTACAGGAATATTTAAATTCTTGTTTGATGAAAATACTAATTTAGATTTCTTTTCACTTAAATTATAAGTATATACTTGAGGTTTCCCTTCTCTTTTAGAAACAAAAAGAACATGATTTCCTACAACACTTGGAGATTCATTTGTTATGGAGTTTCTAGTGATATTTTTATAGTTCCTTCCATTCTTATCTATTATAATCACTTCACTCATACCAAATGTTTCGGAAGAAAAAGCTACTTTTTTACCATTTGGAGACCAATCGGGTATATAACTATTCGTCAATTTTGAAGTTAAATGCTTTCTAAAGTTTCCCTCCAAATTTGTTTTATAAATACTGTTACTTCCCAAATCATTAGCTACAAAAACAATTTCTTTAGTATTAGATACATCAGGTGCCCATTCATTGATATTCGACGTATTAGTAATTTGCTTTATTTTCAAATCATCTAATGTCATAGTATATATATCTTTATTCTTTTCTCCGTTAAAATTTGCTCCGAAAATAATTTGTTTACCATTGTCAAAAAAATTGGCTTGCGATGCTCTATTCCCTTCTTTTACTATAGTTTTAAGTTCAGTTCCATCAATATTAATAATATATAAACTGGATTTTCTTTTTAATGACATATCAAAAACGATTTGCTTTCCGTTTGGAGACCAAACAGGATGAAATAACAATCCTTCTAAACCTGTCTTTATCTCTTTTATGACATTACCTTTCAAATCACTGATTACCAAAGTTCCTTTATCTCTTGTACAATACACTATAGATTTCCCATCTGGTGAAAATCTAGGATGAGAACCAAAAATATTTCCAACTTTTCTTTCTTGATTTGTTTTGATATTGCGAATGTATATACCTTGTCTATTGATCCCATAAGCATAATAAATTAGAGAAGTCCCATCTGGAGACCATTTTGGATGGTAATCTCTATTGGTTGTTCTAAATTGCGACCAAGCATTCATACATAAAATGGCAAAGACAATTAATGATGTTATTCTTTTAACGTTCATAAATTTCATTTTTAAGTTTTCAACAAAGAAAAAGTTTACAACTTCTGAATGTCGTTTTTTATAGTGTGTTGATGTCTTATGTCGAGAATTAGGACATTTTTTTAACAAAATTTATGGAGTTATCTCTTTTGACATGCCATTTAAGAAAAGAAAATTAAGTATAGAGTTTCATTTTTCACACATGTTTATTGTAACAAATTGGCCAATACCACGTATTTGATATAATATCAGATATAACAGTATATCTCGTGTTTTAACCAAAGTTTTCTGAGGCCGTTTCAACTATAATTTTGTCCTTTTCAGATTATTTATCGTAATGCGCTTTGAATAAGTTAATATGTTTACTAAAAATAAAATAATTTGAAAAAAATTAAGATCCTTTTAACGATACTAATTTTCTCTATGTGTTCTAATGTACACGCTCAAGGTGAATTTGAAAAGAAATATTCTGCGGACAGTTTAAAAATATGGACTCGAAAAACAATGAAAGAAGTTTATAAAAGTCATCCAGGAATGTATAGATATACATCTAAAAACACTTTTGATAAATTAATTGATTCAACAACGGCAACAATAAGTGACGCTCTATCTACAATAGAATATTACAGAAAATTAAAACCTTTATTCGCTAAAATAGGTTGTTTACATACCTCTTTAAATTTGTCTAAACCTTATCAAGAGTATTATGAAACTCAATATAACTTTATCCCTATAGAAATCTTTATAGATAGTAATGATAAAGTGTTTATTACTAAAAATTATAGTACGGATACTACAATCCCAATTAAAAGTGAAATAATATCAATTAATAAAAAACCTATTAAAGAGGTTATTGAGCAATTGTATAAAGCAATACCATCAGATGGTTATAATAAAACTTTAAAGACACTTGTATTAAACTATCATTTTCCGTTCTGGTACGAAAGTATTCTTGGTAGTACTAATAATTTTGAGATTAAAATAAACGACAATGGTCAAAAAAAATCATACCATCTAAATGGTGTCACTCGGAAAGAATTAAAATTACATGATTTTAATATTGATCAAAAAAGTCCATTAACATTTGAAATCAAGAAAGGTATTGGATACTTAAAAATTCAAACATTTTCAAGTAGTTCTTTTAAAAAAAATAATCAAACGTTTAAGAAAATTATTAATGATGTATTTGTGAAACTTAAAAAACAGAATATACAAAATCTAATAATTGATGTAAGAGGCAATACTGGAGGAAGTGATAAAAATGCAGTAAAATTAGCATCTTACTTTTTTAATGAACCATTTCAATATTGGAATAACCCAGTAGAGATATCTGAAGGATTTTATAACGAATATAAGTTTTGGTATGGTATTTTTTTTAGAAGACCAAAAAAAGTAGATAACGCCTATCAATGGAAAGGAATGCATTGGTGGCTTAGTACAGCTTTTAACTATTACAAAACTCAAAAGCCTTCAAGACAAAATTTTAATGGAAATACCTATCTAATAATAGATGGTGGTTGTATGTCTTCTTGCGCTGATGTTTCAGCAATTTTATCACATAACAAAAAGGTTATAGTTTTTGGGGAAGAAACAGGAGGAGGTTATCAAGGAAATACCAGTGGTATGATGCCTGTTACGCCTGTTTCCCCTAATCTTACAATGACAATTCCTTTACAGAAATATACAAACGCAGTTGATGCTACGAAGAATTTTGGCAGAGGTACTTTACCAGATTACCTTATACATAATACCCTGGAAAGCTGGATAAATAAAACGGATATACAATTAGATTATGTAATACAGTTTATTAAACACAAATTATAAATGCAGAAAGCTAGAAAAGACATAACTATTTCTTTATTATAGTCCTTAAAAAAGGAAAATTATCAAAATTTAAATCACTTCGTTATAGAACTACGTATATGACAAAGAATACCTTAATTTTATTTTTATTATTCTCCTCTATTGTTTCAAGTCAAACCCATAGAATAAAAGCTATCGACAGTCTTTTTGTTAAATGGAATCAACCGAATTCGCCTGGTTTTTCTGTTGGAATTATTAAAGATTCTAAATGCGTTTATGCTAAAGGTTTTGGTTTGGCAAATTTAGAGTATAACATTCCAAACTCCCCTTCTTCTGTTTTTAGAATTGCGTCGACCTCGAAGCAATTTACTGCTGCCTGTATTATTCTATTAACAGAGCAAGGTAAACTAAATCTTAACAATACATTAAACGAGTATTTCCCGAATTTTCCAGAGTATTCTAAAAACATAACTATTCGCCATTTATTGAACCACACTAGCGGTATTCGTGACTATTTAACATTAGCCTATTTAAAAAATTATGAGAGTAATGATTATTATGATGATAATGATATTATGCGATGGCTTGTAAATCAGAATGAGCTTAACTTCAAACTTGGTAGTGAATATTTATACAGCAATTCTGGCTATTGGTTACTCGGACAGATTGTAAATAAAGTCACTGGAATCAATATGGCAGATTTTGCTGAAAAAGAAATTTTTGAACCATTAGGTATGGTAAACACGCACTTTCATAATGACCATAACCATATTGTAAAAAACAGAGCTGTAGGTTATATCCCAAAAGATGACAATGATTATTCTATTAGTACAACCACTTTAGACATGATTGGTGATGGTGGCGTTTTTACAACAATTAACGACATGAAAAAATGGGATGATGAGTTTTATAAAAGAACGTTTTTTAGTGACACATTTTGGAATCTTATGACCACTCAAGGGATTCTAAATAATGAAAACCAAATTGAATATGCATCTGGTTTATTTATTGGACAGTATAAAGGCTTAAAAACCATCTCTCATGGTGGCGCATTTGTAGGATATAGGGCTGAATATATCAAATTCCCTGAACAAAAAATCTCTATTATTCTATTAGCCAATCGTGGTGATATCTACCCAACAGGTATATGCTATCAAATTGCTGACATTCTTTTTAAAGATGATTTTGTAGAAAGTGAAAAATATATCAATATAACTCAAAAAAAAGAAGAATTTATTACGATACCCATTAGCAAATTAGAACAATTTTCTGGACATTATTGGAATAATGCTGGCTCTTATTCGAGAAAAATCTATGTGAAAAATGACACATTACGCTATTCCAGGTCAAAAACCAATGAAAGTAGTTTACTGCCTGTTAACAAAAACACATTTAAAATGTTGAATATCAACGCCGATATTCTGATAAAATTTGAAAGAGATAGTAAAGATAATTCTAACATGGTGTTTAGTGTCAATGAAGGCAATCCATTTATATCTAAAAAATATACACCAAAAAACTATAAAGATAAAGAGTTACAAAAATTTGTAGGTGATTATTATAGTAAAGAGTTGGACATGTACTATAAATTGAAAGTTGAAAAAGGAACCTTGCAGTTATACATAAACGACACAAAATTTCTTATGAAATCTATCATGGAAAATTTCTTTACTAATAATAGATTTGGAAATATTCAATTCATTTTAAACTCTGACACCAATACTATTAGAGGATTTAACCTTGCTAGAGGAAGAGTAAAAAACCTAATCTTTAATAAAGTTGAATAATCATTCTCGCATGATGAAAGTTTGCCAATATAGATTAGGTTTGTATTTATTATTTTTTGTAACCTATTCCTATTCTCAAAATACTACAAGCCTAAATGGCGAATGGATATTGGAGACAAAAGCAAGTGTGCTTTACTCCAAAATAGATAACAAACCTATATCACATACAAATTCAGGCTATTTAAGAGTCACATTTGCCAGACCTAATTTAGTAGATATTACTAATAATTATGCGGCTAATTTACATTTTCAAAAGTTTTCACGTACAGACAATATAATTACGCTTCAGTTTGGGAGGCAATTTTTAATCGAAAAATTAACTACAAAAGAGCTTGTTTTGGTTGAACTTGAAAATAACCAAATAAATATAAAATCTGTTAGATATTGGTTCATTAAGGAGCAATTGTATTTAGATAAACTTCCTTTAAAAGCAAATGACAGCCTATTTGTAAACGGTAATTTTGTGTATCGTGCTTCTAAAAAGTTGTATCCAAAATTTACTAATAAAAAATATCCAGATTTTCATATTTATATGGATACACATATTAAGAGTAGTTATGAGAATGGAGAGAATTTTTACCTCGTCACTTTTGTATTAAAGCCTAACGGGAAAATTAGTGATATCGAAATATTTCATCGAGTTAATAAAGAACAAGATAAAAAAATAAGAAGAGCCATTAAAAACTCTGAAGGAATGTGGAAGCTTCCTAAACTAAATAATAAAAAAGTACCCATTTTATATTTTATTGAAGACAGAGTAAATAAAAAGAAAACTCGAAAAAACCTATTAGATTTTGCACCGCACACTTTTAAGAAATACCCTGATACGTACTATAAAAATTTCCATAAAGCTGTATTAAACATAAAGCAAGAAAATTATGAAGAAGCTTTAAAATACATAGCAATCTGCGAAAATGTCAATCCTAATGAGCCTAACCTTATTTTTTATAACATAAGATGTTATGAAAAAATAGGAAATATGAAGAAATCTAATGAAAATAAAGAGATACTAAAGAACACTAAACTTAAGTACTTATTAAAATAAAATCAATCATCATTTATAATTACTAAAATGAAAAAATTAGCCGTAATTCTTATTATGTTAATCACCTATCAATCATACACTCAAACAAAAACCATTTTTGAATATGTATGTAATGGGAATATTAAAAAAGTTGATTCTCTATTAAAAACAATTGACATTAATACAAAGAGTAAAAATCAATCTAATTTATTGCATTTTGCTACGTATTGTAACCAAAAAGAAATATTTGATTTTCTAATCAATCAAGAGATTAGTATTAATGAAAAAAATAAATTTGGCGATACACCACTGATGTATGCTGTATTGAGAAGAAATGTAAAAATGACGAAAACACTCATTGCCAAAGGTGCTAATGTAAACACTGTAAACAAAGACAACCTAACCCCATTATACAATGCGGTACAATCTGATAATACAGAATTAGTAAATATCCTTATAAAAGCAAAAGCAGATATCAATTTAGGAGCTACTTTGCTACACAAGGCAGTACTTAACAATAGTCTAGACGTTTTAAAAATGATAATCAATAGTGATACAGATATTGATATTATAAATGAGTATGGAAATACACCTTTGGCACTTGCGATACGTGAAAGAAATCCAGAAATAGCAGAGTTTTTAATAACGAAAGGTGCTGATCGAAAAAAAGTACCTAAATATAATCTTAAAGGAAAATATTTAGGGCAAACAAAACCTGACAGCATTCCCTTATTATTTGCTAAAAGCTTTATTTCTACAGAAAATTTTGTACATAGTCCTACATTTTCTTCAGAAGGAAAAGAACTATACTACACTGTAGAATCATGGAGATATCATGGAGGTACCATATTTATCACAAAACAAGAAAATGGAATTTGGACACAACCAAAACCTATAGAAATTGATGGAGACTATAGAGAAATAGACCCCTTTCTGTCACCAGACAACAACACTTTATACTATTGCACAGACAGACCTATAGTTGCAGGTGATTCTACACGAACAAATTGTGATATGTGGATGATAAAAAGGTTGTCAAAAACATGGGGTAAACCAATACATCTCGGTATGCCCGTAAATAATGCTAAACATCATGATTGGTTTCCAACGCTCTCTGATGATGGTACACTGTTTTATTCGACTGGACCAAATCGTTCGAGTAATATTGTTTTTTCAGAATACAAAAATGGAGTTTATCAAAAACCCGTAGACTTGGGTATTAAAGTTAATTCAGAAAGTAGAGATTATGATCCTACTATAGCTCCGGATAAAGACTTTGTTATTTTTTCTTCTAATAGATCAGGAGGATTTGGCTCTGTAGATTTGTATATTAGTTTTAAAGATAAAGCGGAAAACTGGACAAAAGCCAAAAATATGGGTGAATTAATTAACACAAAAAGCATTGAATTCGCTCCTCGACTATCACCAGATGGGAAGTATTTATTTTTTAATCGTGGAGCTAGCATTTATTGGGTATCGACAAAAGAAATTCAGAAATTAAGGTAATACACCAAATTATTCTAAATTACCATACCAAACTCTTAATTCGTGAAAAAAAAGACTAACTATATATGGCTTATTGTAATATCAGCAGTTGTTATTACCCTATTAGCTAATGTAGGGTTGTTTAACCATTTTCATAAGCTTCATAATTTAAAAGATCCTACACCAATGGATCAAGAGCAGTATTATTTCACTATTAGAATTGGTTTTGTAGGCGTAGCTACCGAATTATTGATGCTTGTAATTTTTACATTTTTTAATTATTCATGGAAAGATAAACTAGTAAAGAAAAGTAATACGTGGTTAATTATTATAAGTAATTTACTCATATTAATAGCTTTTATTGGTATGAAACTATTTATATTTAAATATATAACCAAAACACACCCTAATTTAGTATTCTCTTTAAATTACTTCAATGATTTTCTAATTAATCATTCATTGGTATTAACCATTGCTATAGCAGCTCCTTATATGTTATTACGTATAGAAAAGGCTAGGGAAATGGAAATGAATTTAGTTAAGATAAAAGAAGAGAAATCTATCGCCGAACTATCAGCTTTAAAAGAACAAATTAGTCCACACTTTTTCTTTAATACGTTGAGTACTTTGAGTACTATCGTTAGAAATGATACTAAGAAAGCTAGTCTCGAATTTATAGATGATATCTCAAGCACTTATCGCTATTCGTTATCATCTACTAAAACAGATTTAGTAACATTAAAAGAAGAACTCAACTTCATAGTGTCATACGCAGATTTGTTACAAAAACGTTTCGGTCAAAAATTAAAGATTACTTTAAACATATCCGAAGAAATATATGACACTGATATACCTCCTATGTCAATCCAATTATTAATAGAAAATGCTATACAGCATAATATAATTACTACCAAAAACCCTTTATATATAAAAGCATATAGTAATGATGGTTTCATATGTATTGAAAATAATTTACAGGAAAAACAAGAAATCGAAAGTTTTGGCATTGGCCTTATGAATTTGAACAATCGTTATAAACTAATAGCTAATAAAGAAATTTTTATTGAAAAAAAATCAAATCATTTTTTAGTAAAACTACCAGTATTAATATGAATGTAGTAATTATTGAAGATGAAACCAGTGTCGCGCAAAACTTGAGTGATTTGTTGCTTGAGATTAATCCAAAAATTAAGGTTTTGGTTGTGTTAGAAACAATAAGAGGAAGCATACAATGGTTTCGACAAAATAAAGCACCAGACATTGCATTTTTTGATATAAAAATAGCAGATGGTAGTTCTTTTGAAATACTTGAAAAAATGACACTTAACTTTCCTATAATATTCACCACTGCTTTTGATGAATATGCTCTTAAGGCTTTTAAATATAATAGTATTGATTATTTGTTAAAACCCATTAATAAATCTGATTTAAAAAAAGCGATTCTAAAATATAAAAACCTTTATACTCATGATAAGACCATTTTAAATGATAATGCAAGGCTAATAGAAATAATAAAGGAGATTAAGGAATCTACTAAAAACAACATTTATAAGAATTCTTTTTTAGTAAGCTACAGAAATCAATTAATCCCATTAAGTACTAATGATATCTCATATTTTTATCTAGAAAATAAAATTATTTATAGCAGAACAAATGAGAATAAAACCTACAAAATCCATAGTACTTTAGAAACATTACAAAAGCAATTAAATCCTTTTTTATTTTTTAGAGTAAACAGACAATGTATTGTTTCAAAACAAGCTATTAAATCTGTTAATGTCTATGAAAAGAGAAAACTAAAGCTTTTTTTATATCCACAACACTCTTTTGAAATAGTCATTAGTAAACTTAAAGCAACTAACTTTAAAAAATGGATGAAAAATTCACAGTAGATATTATAAAACAATTACAGACACATTACACTACCCTCCTGTCGTCTTATTTGAATAACGTTTTTATGCCATTTTTTAATTCGAAAACAGATTTCACTTCTTTAAGATCTAGTGGTTTATCAAAAATGGTAAGCTCATCCATAAAGCCAATATAGCCTAGACCTAACATGATCTTTCCTTTTTCTGCTTCCCATGTAAATGGATCATTAACATCTTTTATAGCGCCTTTGAATGTACCATTTAAGTATAATTTAAATATAGATTTTGTTGTATTCACTTTTGAGAAAGTAATAGCAATATGTGTCCATTTTCCTTTGTCAAAAGGAGGTTGTTTTACAGTAACAGTACGTTTTTCCCACTTAGCATTATCGTCTTTGTTTCCTGGATTCCAAACGTCTAAATCTCCCAAAGCTCCAAATCTAAATTTTCTAGGGTCATGATCAGTAAAATCTACCCATAATGCAGCATCATTGTATCTAACATCTGTAATACATATTGGGTCACAATAACCCGGTGCCAAATCATTGTCGGGGTCTAATTGTAACCAAAATGATATGGTACCACTCCATGATTTATTACTGTATCCCACATTTTTATATGCCTTATAAAAAACAGCGGAAGTTTTTGCCTTTTTAAAGTGAAGTGCATCACCTATAAGGCCTTTATTCTTAGCTAAAATAACATTAGGATCGTTTAAACCCGATTTAGCATTATCTGCTTTTTTATAATTTTCGGCTGTATACATCATTGCATCGCCAACAGATACATCTGCAGATAATTTTCCGTCAAAAGAACTGTAAAATAGTATATGACCTTTTAATTGTTTATTTTGTGAAAAAGAAATAGTAGTAATTAGTAAAAATAATACTCTAGATATAGATAAAAGCAGTGTTGTTTTCATGATTTTTTGATTAAAGGTTAATATTTATAACATTTGCCATGTTACTATTGTATTAGATGAATCAAAATTATTCAGATCACCTTAGCAAATATCAAATCCACATTAATTATGTATACTCCATTCAATAGCTTTATGAGCATGAATTTTTCCTGTGTCGAATATTGGAATAGCTATATCTAATTCTGAAATTAGAATAGGTAATTCTGTACAACCTAAAATAACACCTTGGGCACCTTGTTTTTGTAGTTCTTTTATAATCCCAATAATTTTTTGTTTTGAAACGTTTGTAAATTGCCCTTTTACCAATTCGTTATAGATTATATCATGGATAACTTGTCTATCGCTTGTATCAGGAATTAAAATTTCAAGCCCAAAATCATTAATCAATGTTTTGGTATAAAAATCTTTTTCCATAGTGAATCTTGTACCCAATAACGCTACTTTTTTTATACCTAACTTTTTGATAGATTCACCAGTGGTTCTAGCAATATGCATAAACGGAATACTTATATTTTCAGAAATATAATGGCTTACTAAATGTATAGTGTTTGTACCAAGTAAAATAATATCTGCCCCTGCCCTTTCTAACTGCTGTGCTGCTTGTTTCATAAGTTCTCCTATAGCATCCCAATCGCCTTTAAAAGTCAATCGTTCTATGTCTGCAAAATCTACTGAAACCATAATACATTTTGCAGAATGAGAACCTCCTAATATATCTTTTGCTTTGGTATTTAAAAACTCATAATATAGTTTTGATGATTCCCAACTCATTCCTCCTATTAACCCTATTGTTTTCATACTCTTATTATTAACTTCAACAAAGCTATGATGAATAGTTAGACTCAAACAGTTTTAAAATTGAGATAAATAAAAGTATAACTGAAATAATTTCAACTACAACCTATACCTAAGTAACCTATCTTTACAATTATGGAACTCAAATATTTCAGATTAATAAAAACAATTGTAGAAGAAGGCAGTATTGCTAATTCTAGTGAACGACTCTTTTTAACGCAGTCTGCTTTAAGTCATCAATTACGTGAGTTAGAAGAACGATTGGGTTTTAAAGTCTTTCAGAGAACAAGAAATAAATGGGAGTTAACTCAAGAAGGTTCAGAACTATATAAATTGGCTAATAAACTTTTTGATGCGATAGATGAAAGCCTTAGTAATATTCAGCATATAAAAGAAGGTTCAAAAGGTACCATTAAGTTAAGTGCAGAATGCCAATCATTTTTTCATACTATTCCCGGGTTTATACAAAAAATGGGGATTCTATATCCAGAAATTGATATAGATATAACTCTAGGCGCAACACATCAAACCATATCACAACTATTATCTGATGATATAGATATTGCCATTGTAACATCTAAACCTGCTTCTAAAGAATTGGAAAGCATCAAAGTGTATAAAGATGAGATTTTTGCTGTTGTACATAAAGAAAATCATCTTAATGATTTAGATTATTTGGAAGCAAGTGATTTTTCAGACATACACTTATTAATAAACTCTTTTCCGTTAGAAGGTGTAGCTGTTTATGAGCAATTTCTAAAGCCAAATGGAATACATCCTATTAAGATTTCTGCAATTCCGTTTACAGAAATTACATTATCAATGATACACGCTAATATGGGAATCATGTGTGTTCCAAAATGGCAATTGACTCCTTTTAAATTGTCTAAAGAGTTGATGTTTAAACGCATTGGAAAAAATGGTTTAAAACGAAAACATTATTTAGTTGTAAAAATGAAACATAGGAATAAAAAGTATATACACGATTTTATCTCTAATTTTGAAGAAGATTTTTTAGACGTATAATCTGTTTCACATATATTCTCCCTAAACCAATCAAGATAAAACTCCCTAGTTTCTACCCAACCCACAATTCATCCTTAAAAAAATACAATTCGGTAATATCCTTTTTATAGATAGCAATGTGCTTGCGATATTTGAACAATCAATAAGCAAAACCATCTATGATTCAAGTACAAAATCTTTCCAAATCATTTCAAAATATACAAGCGGTAAATGATATTAGTTTTACCATTAAAAAAGGAGAAATCTTCGGGTTTTTAGGTCCCAATGGAGCTGGAAAATCTACCACGCTCAATATGATGAGTACTATTTTAAAAAGCGATGCAGGAACTATTCATATCGATGGTAAAAATAGTAATAAAAATACTTCAGCATGTAAGCATCTGATTGGTGTTGTACCGCAGGAAATATCCTTATACGAAGACCTTTCTGCCTATAAAAACTTATTGTTCTGGGGAAATCTATATGGAATTCCTTCCAAAATATTGAAAGAAAGAATCCATACCACCCTGAAGTTGATCGGATTGTTAGATCGAAAGAAAGATTTGATCAAAACCTATTCGGGGGGAATGAAACGCAGAATCAATATTGCTGCGGCATTGCTACATCATCCGAAAGTATTATTTATGGACGAGCCAACTGTGGGAATAGATCCGCAAAGTAGAAACCACATTTTTGAAGTCATCGAAACCTTAAACAAACAAGGAATGACCATTGTCTATACCACACATTATATGGAAGAAGTAGAGCGTTTGTGTGATCGTATTGCAATTATAGATTCAGGGAAAATCATCGCACAAGGAACACAAGATCAGTTAAAAGAATTGGTACATACCAAAGAAAGTATTCAGTTCGAATTTAATTTCCTCTCCGAAAGCAACGTAAATCAACTCAGAAAATTACTTTCCCATACATTGACACAAAACAAAAACAAGTTATTGATAGAGTGTACAGTAAAAGAGCTTTCTAAAGTAATTACAGCGTGTAATGAATTGCAGCTACCAATCAAAGACATACAACTGAACAAAGTAAACTTAGAAGCGATCTTTTTAAGCCTTACAGGAAAACAGCTAAGAGATTAATCACCTTCATATCCATCTATTACAAAATCAGCCATCATGATAGTTACTATTTTACAAAAAGACTTAAGATTATATTTCTCAGACAAAAAAGGAATCCTGATTACCTTTTTATTACCTATTATAATGATTACACTATTTGCATTTGCATTTGGTGGTGTTGTAAAAAAGAAAAGCGCTCCAAAACCTTTAGGGGTTTTGGTCGTGGATAAAGATGCGACAACAACTTCTCAAGAATTGATTACAAAATTGAATAGCATGCAAACCATTCGTTTGATTGCTTCTGAAGAAGAGAAAGCCTTAGATCTTGTTAGAAAAGGGAAAAATGTAGCCGCTCTAATTTTTGAAAAAGGATTTTCGGATGCTGTTAAAACCGATACAGACTTGCCTATCGAACTAAAATACGACGCTGCAAGAGATTTACAGATGCGAATTGTACATACCGTTTTAAAAGAAGGATTCAAATATCATTTAGGAAAAGTAGATGTGATTAATACTGTAAAACTAAAAACGACTTCGCTAATCAAAGAGAATTCTACCAAAGCGCATCCTGGTTTGGTACAAGCTGTAGGAGGAACAGCAATTATGATGTTGTTATTTAGTATAGCCGCTATTGGCGGTGGATTGTTAGATGAAAAAGAGGCAGGTACTTTAAAACGTTTGCTAATTGCTCCTGTAAAACCATTAGATATTTTATTAGCAAAAATGGGAACAGCAATGGTGGTTTCTATTTTACAATTAGCCACCATGTTTATCTTTGCGTGGCTGGCATTCGGGTTACCTATTTTTATGGATCTATTCTCATTAATCGTATTGATTTTATGTATCTCGTTTGCAGTTTCTAGTTTTGGAGTTTTCTTAGTGTCTACAGTAAAAACACGTCAACAATTACAAGGAATGAGCACCATTATTATCATTCTGATGTCAGCAATTGGAGGAAGTATGATTCCGATTAGTATGATGCCAGCCTTCATGCAAAACATTGCAGTAATTAGTGTAAATTATTGGGGGATTGAAGGTTTCTTTGATATTTTCTGGAGACAATTACCTTTGATAGCTATTCTTCCTAAAATGGGAATTCTATTAGCCATTGGTTTGGGAATGACTTTGGTTTCTACAGTATTGTTTAAGAAGAATGTTATTGCCATAGAGTAAGCTTTGGCCCAATCATCAGCAACAAAAATTTTGATGATCAGTAACCAGAATTTGTTTTATTGGTTTTGAGTTATCGCTTGGGTCTAAGATTTTCAATAATCTGCGCATCTACCCACAATACGTCTACGTTTTCGTATTTGTCAGAGCCCATATTCCTATTAAAGAAAAGATATTTACCATCTGGTGTAACACTTGCAGCTGCTTCCCAGGCACTGGTGTTTATCTTATCTCCGAGGTTGATAGCCTCACCCCAGGAACCATCTTGTTGTTTAAAACTAATGTAAATATCCGAATCTCCATATCCGTTTTCTCTTTCACCATCCCAGATTAAATAGGATTCATCTGGTGCAATAAATGGGTGTGCGTTCATCTTTCCGGTGTTAATCTTTTTACCAAATGCTTTAGGTTCTTCATGCCTCCCATTTATTAATCGAGAATACCAAATCACACCGTCTCCATCTGGCATGCCCACTTCATCAAAAACATAGGTTCCTTTTGATGAAGTCGTAAGGCGCATGATCTCTATTTTTTGAAATAAGGAGTCTAGTTTTTTTATCCCTGACCACTCCCCCGTCTCGGTTCGCTCCTTATATCGTCTGCCTAAATGCATGGTCTTACCATCGGGTGAGATAAATGGCTGCCCTACTCTCGCAGATATCACTGACTCCTGCCACCTATTATTTTTATATTGAAAAACAACAAATTCATGTTTTTTATTTTCCTTTACTTCTCTGATAAAATAAAACTCTTTCTGGTCGGGTGTAAAGACTCCTCCGTATTCCCAACCCTCAGTCACGATCATACCTGGAGCAAAACGTTCAGGTATTAAACCAGGTGGCTTTTGCCCCAGATAGGGACTTTCTATAATTGGTGAAGTAGTAGTTGTTGCGTGCTGTTTTTTAGTAGTGCAAGCATTAAAAACTAGTACCAATATAAGAAGCAAAATAAAATGTACTTTTTTCATTGTTCAACTTTTTTTATTCTTGGTAATTTATTGTACAGATCATGATTTGGGCCTGAGTTTCTCGATAATCTTAGCATCTACCCAGAATGTATCTACATCATCGTATTTATCAGTTGGTTTTGTTTTACCTACATTTCTATTGAAGAAAAGATATTTCCCGTCCGGCGACACAAATGCACCCGCTTCCGAAGACTCTGTGTTTATCTTATCGCCCAAGTTAATAGCCTCCCCCCATGAACCATCTTGCTGTTGAAAACTGATATAGATATCAGCATTACCATATCCACTATCTCTTCTACCATCCCAAAGAATATAGGATTCATCGGGAGCAATGAAAGGGTGGGCGTTCGATTTTCCAGTGTTTATCTCCTTACCAAACTGTTTAGGTTCTTCACGTTCTCCATCAATTAATCTTGAATAACGAAGAATACCTTCTCCCATTGAATCAAAAACATAGGTACCTTTAGCAGAAGCCGTAAGGAGCATAATTGGGAAGTCTTTAAATGGAACACCAAGGCTTTTTATCTTGGACCAATCGCCTGTTTCTGTACGCTCTTTATATCTTGTACCCAAATGCATGGTCTTACCATCTGGCGATATAAAGGGTTCTCCCTCTCTGGGTGATATAACCGACTCCTGCCACTTATTATTCTTATTTTGAATAACAATAAATTTCATTTTTTTATCCTCCTCTGTTTCTCCAACTTCTCTGATGAAGTAAAATTCTTTTAGGTCGGGTGTGAAGGCACCACTCCATTGCCATTCCTCTGTCGTAACCATACCGGGAGCAAAAGGTTCTGGAATTAAGCCTGGTGGTTTTTGACCTAGATAGGGGTTTTCTAAAACTGAGGATTGATCTTTAACAAACGCAGGTAAGATAACTTTTGAAACCTGAGTCATTATAGTATCTTCCCTATCATGACCAGTAATCACAACAACTAAGTCAAGTTCATCAACAGTGATAATATATTGTCCGCCACCACCCCAAGCGAAAGTGGTATCATAGCTTTTATCACCGACTATTATATTCGTTTGATAGAAAAAATAACCATAATTAAAGCTGTCGGGTTGCCAATCTTCAGTAGGTCTAATAATGTTACTGGTAGCATTAGCTAAAAATTTTGCTGAAATCAGCTGTTCGCCATTCCATTTACCTTTATTGATGACCAAAGTTCCCCACTTGACCATATCTCTCGATGTCATGCTCACGCGCCAACCAGCTTCTGGCAGGCCACTAACGCCAGTTCGCCAGCGATAATTCGTGATGCCCATTTTGTCGAGAAGTTCATTTTTGATGAAATCCTGGGCGGTGCCCGGCACGACGGCCTCAATGACTTGCATCACCAAGCTTGGATTGAAGTTGCCATATGAATAGTTCTGAGACGTTGAGGTAATAGGCGCACTATGCTCAAGAAGGGTTTGAACTAGGCCTTGCCCTTTTAACTTGCTTGGATTTTTCTCGAATTCTTTTCTCTGTTCTTCACTAATGCGAAGTCCTCCGCGCATGGTCAATGCCTTATGGAGCGTGATTTTTTCTGCGCCCTTAACAAATTTTGTTGGATCCAGGTCTTTTAGAAAACTAACCAGGGGTTTATCCAGATCGGCCATTTTCAGATAGCCCAATTGGATAGTACGGCCCAGTGCCAAACTGGTGTAGGCTTTAGCGGCTGAGGCTTGGTCGCTGGCCAGGTTAACGCGACCGCGCCGGTAGTAAGATTCAAACAAGAGCATACCTTTGTGAGTGATAAGCATGCTGTCATAGAGACCGTGCATACTGTCGGCGATCTCCTGGCTCAGCTTAATAATCATGTCTTTATTGCCTCCATTAGCGCCCAATTCGCCAATTGCTAGACTATCCTTTCTACCTGTTGGTGTTGTATCGATAAAGGCTTCTTTAAGATATGGTAAATCCCAGAACGATATTTTGGCTTCGGCGGCTGTAGCCTCTGGTGCGGGGCTATCACTTTGTTGGGCAAAGCTAATACTTGTTATTAAAAGTATAATTAAACAGAGTAATCGTGTTATGTTTTTCATTATTTTATCTTTTGAATTCTAAATCGTTTAATTTTACACAACCACTGTTATTTTTGTGTTTTTAGCCAGACTGCACCAAAAGCGTTATTTATAAATTTTCCTACTGAGGAACCATCATTTTTCATCATATAGACATGTTTTTCTCCATTCTCATCCGAGGATTGGAAAATTATTTTAGAACCATCAGGAGACCAGGAAGGATTCCAATCATCAACATCATTATTTGTTAATCGTTTTTGATTTGAGCCATCTATATTCATTACATAAATTTCATGATTTCCATCTCTATTAGACATAAAAACTATTTGTTTACCATCGGCAGAAACTTCAGGATGCAAATCTTTAGCTTTATTATTGGTTAACTTAGTTATGTTGCTGCCATCAATATTGGCTATGCAGATTTCTTCACTATCGGAATGAAAAATGGAATGAAAGACGAGTTTTCCTTCTTGAGTAAAATATGGTCCTCCACCATTCAGTGGTTTTATTTGAGCCTGTTCACTACCATTTGAATTCATAATCCAAAGTTCTGCCCTCCAAACTTCTTCCGAATCTTGATAATCTCTTGCAAAAACAATTTTTTTTCCATCAGGAGACCACGTAGGTGAATTATCCCATTTGTTTTTTGCGTGCGTTAATCGTTTCATGTTTGTACCATCGCTATTCATAGTATGAATAGACCATGTGTTTCCTCCATCGTAATAACCATAAGAAGTGATACGTTTTCCATCAGGAGACCAAGCTATATAACCATCTCTCCCAGGGCGATTGGTGATTCTAGTTTTTGATTCAGCTTTACTATCGGTCAGGTAAATTTCTGAATCACCTGTTTCTTTTGATGAATAAGCAATCGTATAGGGTATTGATTCTGGTTTTTTATTATTCTGACTATAACCAACCAAAAAAGAAAGTAAAGGTAAAAGGATGGTGATGGTTTTTATATATTTCATATTCTTACTTTTTAATAATATTTGAGTTATACTATTAAACAAATCTATCAAATAGAATCCCTGAAAAACTGTAAAGCAGACGAATGATATCTTCTAACGGATACATACCTATTATCAACAGAAAACATTCTTAATCCGCGGGAAATGAGATTTGGGCAGTAGGTTATTAAGATTCGTCTTTATTACTGTAGTGCTCAATTCATATTTTATATATTTATACTCTATGGTTAAAAGAAAGAACTTAATTGATTGGATTCTTCAGAATAGAGTTGTTTCGCATCTAATATTTTGGGGGTTGGTATTCATCAGCTTACCGATATTGGCTGCATTAAATGAGGGAAGCGTTGAAAAGACTGTAAACGCGAGTTTGAGTTTTTTACCTGCCCAATTATTAGCAAGTTATTTTTTAGTCTATTATCAGGTCCCCAAACTTCTATTTAAAAAGAAGTATCTTAAGTTTGGATTCTCTTTTTTGATATCTACATATGTGTTTTTAGTTATTTCAAAGCTTTCAAATATGTACTTGACTAAATTTTTTATTCCTAAATATTACGAGGAGGAAAGCTTCATAGAAATATTAGCAGACCCATTTCACTTGGCTGTCGTTCATTTTCCATCGGTCTATGTATTTGTTTTTTTAATGCTAATGACTAAGATAGTTAAGGACCGTTTTGAAGAACGTCATCAACTGGAAGTTTTACAAAAAGAAAAAGCGAATACTGAGCTTAAGTTTTTAAAAGCGCAAATCAATCCGCATTTTTTGTTTAACACGTTGAATAATTTGTATTCGTTAACCTTAGAAGAATCCTCTGAAAAAGCATCTGAAGTTGTTTTAAAATTATCGGACATGCTGGATTATATGCTGTATCAATGTAAAGACCCTGAGGTCCCGCTAAAAAATGAAATTACCTTTATACAGGATTACATAGGTTTGGAATCCCTGCGATATGGTAATAAGTTAACATTGGATTTTACTTACCAACTCCATGACCCCAACGTAATGATTGCTCCCCTAATACTGATTTCATTTGTAGAAAATGCTTTTAAGCACGGTGCAAGTAATACCTTGAATGATTCAGTAATCAAAATTGAATTAACCACAAACCAGGATCAGCTTTGTTTTAAAGTTTTTAATACCTTACCTATGGACAAAACAGATACTACAGAAAATGAATCAAATTCTGGAATTGGATTTTCCAATTCGAAACGACAATTAGAATTAAATTATAAAAGCAACTATACCCTGAAAAGTACCCAAACAGACAAAGACTTTCAGGTAGTATTAACGATTAATTTACAGTAATATGGCAATTAAATGTATGGTCATAGATGATGAACCGTTAGCAATCAAGGTACTTGAAAAGCACATCAAGAAAGTTCCTGAACTAGAGCTGTTAGCTGCTTTTGACAATCCTATTCATGCCGGAGATTTTCTTCAAAAGAATACCGTTGACCTTTTGTTTTTGGATATCCAAATGCCTGTAGTTACCGGTATTGATTTTATAAAAAACACAAACATACAACCCAAAGTTATACTAACCACAGCCTACAGAGAATATGCTTTAGAAGGATATGAACTGGATATCATTGATTATTTGTTAAAACCCATATCTTTTATTCGGTTTTATAAATCTATCAATAAATACAAAGCATTGAGTGCAGGGATCCAATACGTTTCTGATGAATCACCAGAAGCTAAGAGAACATTGGATCACATCTTTGTAAATGCTAACAAAAGAATGATTCGTGTCGAATTTAGTAACATTTTGTTTATCGACAGTATTAAAGATTATGTAAGAATCCATACTGCAAATGATACCATCATTACCAAAGATAAGATCAGTGTCTTTTTACAAAAATTACCTTCTAATTTTTTGAGGGTGCATCGTTCCTATATTATTAATACAGAAAAAATTACTTCTTTTACTTCAAAAGATATTGTCCTACTTAATGGTACGGAAGTTCCGATTGGTGCCTCCTATAAAGAAATTATTAAGTTAATTAAAAATTAATAGCGCTCGACTGTTAATTGCCCGCTCCTATCCTTTCGACAGTACTCCAACATTTAGATAGACTGCGTGTAAACAAGCTCAGTGTGGTAACTTAAGAATCACATTGTTTATATCATAGACATAGTATTCATTGCACAATGTGCTATGATCACAGGCCATAAATTTCTATTGAGTTTCACATAAGCAATCCCCATAATAATTCCGATTAGCGCTACTGATATAGAACGTTCAGAAATATCATACGAGTGTCTAAAACCCCAAATGCAGGCTTGTATTGTAATCGCAATTGCTGTCCTAAATTTTAAATTTGAAAACAACCCCTCTATCCAGGTAATTAAGAAACCTCTTTCTAGTAGTTCTTCAAAAGCAGATTGTAGCCATACAAAAAGAATAACAGAAAAAAAATAGCCGTAATCTCCATTACTAAGAGAATACCCTGTATTGGTTCCTTTTACCGCTTCACTACTTTCTTTAACAACCAAAAATGAATCTTGTATTAGATTGAAAATAAGAAGTGTAACGATTATAGTAATAAATATTATTCCTGCATTTAAAAATGTTTTAGTAATGTTTTTAGGCCTAATCAGTCCTAAAGATTTCCATGTAACTTCTCTCCTTCTCATTTGCCAAGTAGCTACTAATAAAGTAGTACCTGAATATAAAAAACCTGTAACTAAATAGTGTGTGTTAGGGATAAAGGTCTCTCTAATCAAAAACATGATTGTTATGTAAATAATTAGATCAAAGAGAAAACTAAGTTGGTTGTTTTCTTTTATATTATTTTTCATACTTTTAATTCTATTGTAACTTTTCTTTAAATCGATTTAGGTTAGCCGTAAAAGAACTTAACAGCCTATGAGATTGCTTTTTAGCTACTTCTACCGCTTTTTCGTAGTTTTTTAAAGCTAAATCGAATTGTTCATTATTCTCGTAAGCTTCACCTAAACTATCATACATATTTGCTTCATCAGGAAATAAATGCACATTTAGCTTAAATAATTTTATAGCAAATTCAGTATCTTTTTCTCTCATAAACTCATAAGCAATAAGATTTAAACGTTGTGGATGATTAAGAGAATAGTTATGTATTTTCACAAAGTTCTCAATATCTTTTAAGTCATTGAAATTATTGATTTTAGCTTTGTTGCTGTAAATAAAAAAGCGTAATCTCTCTTTTGGCAATTGGTATTTTTTATTGTATAAGATATCTTCTATATAGTATACAATGTTTCTAGATATCATGTCGTAGTTAGATAGAGCGATTATGGTGTATTTGTCATCTAAATATCTTGAAAAATATGACGAAAATCCTGGTAATCCTCCACCATGACCTACTACTCTATTATTATTTTTATTTTCTATCTGAAATGCCAAACCATAAGTTACTTTTGGTATAACATTGGTAAATAATTTCTTTTTAGAATTTTCATTAATTAGAAGTGAAGTGTATAATGCTTGATCAAATTTCAACATATCTTTAACTGTAGATAATATTCCTCCATCAGATTGTGGTGAACTATTTGTATATATCGTATTTGTATACTTACCAGATATTGACTTTAAATAACCTAATGCTCTATTTTCGACAACATCATCCCAGAATCTCATTTGTGTATTGTTCATTTTAGCAGGAATAAAGATATTCTGAGTAATAAATTCTGAATAAGACTGTCCTGAAATTTTTTCAATAATTGCACCTAACACAACCATTCCAGAATTAGAATATGCAAATTTTTTTCCTGGAATATCAAACTCTAATTTTTGTTCATAAATAAAAGGTATTATATCATTGATTACGTAACGTTTCCCTCTATTCGCTCTATACACTTTGTGCCGCATGTAATTGCTTAAACCTGAAGTATGAGACAGTAAATGATGAATAGTTATTTTATTGCCAAATGGAAAATCTTTCAGGTATTTTATAACCGGATCATTAATATTTAATTTCCCTTGTTCTTCTAATTGCATAATGGAAACGCCGGTAAACATTTTTCCCATTGAAGCAATATTAAACTTTGTATCTATATTGTTTTTTATTTGATAACTTTTATTTGCATCGCCAAAAGCTTTTTGATATAAAATTTTGCCTTCTTTTGCCAGTAAAACAGTTCCTGAAAATTGATCAAGCTCAACATGCTTTTGCATCATTTCCTCTATTTTGTCGTTTATTGTTTGTGCCTGTACACCTGACACAAAACAAATCATTAAAAATGTAATTACTTTAATCATTGATATATAGTTTTATATGAATACATCAAAATTGATTAAATGTGAGAACTCATTAAAATGAAATAGATAGTTACGATACAATTCTAGACAAACAAGACGATTTTATCTATTATGTAAAATCGGTATTAATAAATCTTTGAAAATCTTTTCTGTATTTTTCTGAAACTGGAATGTATTTATCTCCAAATACAATACGATTACGTTCTATTGTCGTTATCATCTTTAAATTAACAAGAAAAGAACGATGTACACGCATAAAGCTTTTTTTAGACAACTCTTCTGCTAAAGATTTCATGCTTTTTAAAGTGAGGATTGGCTTTTCAGAGTTAACTGTGTAGAGTTTTAAATAATCTTTTAAACCTTCAACATAAATTAAGTCTTTTAAATTTATCTTAATTAACTTGTAATCTGACTTTACAAAAATATAATCATCTATATAGTTTGTTTGATTTGAGTTGTTAAGCATTAATTGTTTTGCCTTATTCGCAGCAGAGAAAAACTCAGGATAACTAATTGGTTTTACTAAGTAGTCAATAGCATTAACTTTATAACTTTCGAGTGCAAATTCTTCAAATGCAGTTGTAAAAATAACTTTAGTGTTTTTGTTTAAAAGTAGTTTAGAGAATTCAATACCAGATAGGTTAGGCATTTGTATGTCTGTAAAAATCAAATCAACCGATTTGTGTTCTATAATTTCCATTGCAGCAATCGCACTATTGCATTTAGCAATCAATTTTAAAAAAGGTGTAGATTTCACATAACCTTCTAATAAATTAAGAGCTAAAGGTTCGTCATCAATCAAAATACAAGAAAGTATCATTTTTTAAAATTAAGTATTAATGTTGCAATATATTCGTTGTTTTCTTCTCTGGTTGTTAATTTAAACTTATTAGGATACAATAGTTCTAATCGTTTTTTTAAGTTCTCTAGCCCTATTCCAGAATTGGTAACTTTTTCTTTTTCGGGAAAAGAAGAATTAGTAACAGAATAATTAATACAATCATTTTCTATTTTTAAGTCAATATAAATAAAGCTTGGTTGTATAGCATCTATACCATGTTTAAAAGCATTTTCTACAAAAGAAATAAGAAGCAATGGAGCAATTTGTATAGGTTGATTAATTATAGGAAAATTCTTTTTTAACGTTAGATTAGCAGATACCCGCAATTGCATTAAATCTATATAACGTTCTAGAAATTCTATTTCTTTTACAATAGGAACTTTATTAATTGATGCTTCGTGTAATAGGTAACGCATCAGTTTACTTAAGGTGTGTATTGACTCTTTAGCCAAAAAAGGAGAGCTATCAATTAATGCATAAATATTATTTAAGGTATTAAAAAGAAAATGTGGCTGAACTTGATATTTTAAATATTTAATTTCAGTATCTAATTGTGTTTGTTTTACTTGTTGTAATAATAATCTATTTTTATTAAATCTTGAATTTACTTTTAAGCCAACACACATGCCAATACTTAAAATTATGGGTAACATTAATTGAACAGTAGTCATAGCACCACTTCTTACCTCTCGTATTAATTCTCCATTAATTGTTGGATGAAATACATTTAATTGTAATAGTCTTTTTAATAAAACATAGATTATAACAACCAAAACAATATTTAAAATATAAAATAACACCTTTTTACTTTTAAAAAAAAACTGATCTACTAACACAAAGTAATTGATGTAAAAAGCAAGAAAAACACTTGAAATAGACAGCCAATTTCTATTAATAAGATATTGCCCATTTGGAATATGATTTAATGAAGCTATTGGATATATAAATACAACCAGCCATAAAAAACTGTGCAATATTATTTTTAAATAACCTTTCTGCATACCATTTTGATAAAAAACTAAGGTAAGCTAAACAAGCTAAACATTTATAATTATATAGACGGTCTTTCTAATTTTATAGACGATTATTATAATTCTATCTATATCATTCCACACAGATTACACTCCTCATATTGTCTAAAAGCTAGTACTGTATTATATTTAAAATATATAGGTGTACAAAATATAATTTCTGTACACCTATATATGTGGTATTCTATTAATGTTTTGTTACAATTAGTTAATCTTATTAAGCACTTCTTTAGCATTCTTCCCTATTTCACCATCAGAATCCAAAGAAATAGCCTTTTTGAGTGCTTCTCTTGCTTTATGGGGGTCTTGTAATGCGATGTACGATTCTCCCAGATATTTATATGCGTTTGCTGAATTTGGAAATAACTCTAAAATCATAGAAAACACTTGAATGGAAGCCTGAATTTGTGGTACACGACCACTTTGCAATAAAATGTTTCCTATTTTAATTAACTCCATCTCAAAATCACAAAACGCATACAGTGGGTCTTGAATCATTTTAGGAAGTTCTTCTGCCAGTTTTTGTGTTTGTCCAGATAAATACAAGCTTATGATATAATCCATTGGCTTAGGTTTAAAATCCTGTGCATTAAAAGTTAATGCTGCTTCTAATACAGGGTCCTGATTGTTAGCATACTCATCAAAACTCATAGTAACCGGAACACTAGGGGCTATCCAATCTGCATTTTCTAAAGCTGGTTTATCTTGCCACCATAAATACGACAAAGAGATATTAATAGCACTGTTTGGAAGTCTTACAGGGCGGTTATCTCCCCAAAAATTGACATTTTCTGCTGTGGGCTCTCCCACAAAAATAACATTAGTATAATTGTCTATTTCATTAACCAGGTTTTGGCAAGCAGAAAAAGTTCGTTTTCCAATAATAACAAAGAGCTTTCCTATTTTATTTATCTTTTCAGATTTAATAAGACCTTTTATAACATCTTTATTTAAATAGTTATTTCCACCACCATTTAAACGCAAATCGATAATTAATTTCTCGGTATCATTAGTTTCTATTTCATTAAAAACACGGGCATAAAAATCCTTGGTACTTTCTTCGGCTTCATCTGCTATTCTACTATGTCTAACATACATCGCCTTTTCTTTGGCTAAGTATTCTGAGAAGTAAACCTTATCCAGGTGCTCTAAATATAAAGGTGTTGTTGATTGGTCTCTTGCATCTAACCAATTGTCTTTTTGATGTACATAGCCACGGTGGGTAGGCACAGTTTCTCCTTTGGCCAATGCAGTAAAGGATTGTGTAAATACTTTTCCTCCTTTTTCTAACGTAAGTGTTATCGTATTTTGAAGGGTTTTTGTTATTTTTTGGGCATGTAAGACTTCAGGATACCGTATATTATTAATTCCGTAAGCTTTAAAATATTGTGAATTCTCTACTTCTACTGTCGGTTCAATTGCTTTTAGAACTTCTAGAATTGGCTTCCCTTCTACTGCTATGACTTTTGCTCCAACTGCTTCTGGGTAGTTCTTGTGTGTTCCCTGAATATAAATCCCATCATTAAATTCATATAAATTGAAAGGAAATTGTGAAAATTCAAATGGCTTTTGATGAAAACTAATATAGGTATGCCCGTATTTGAATAAAGACACGAGTCGAGAAAGACCAACAATAATTTCGTGTTCTTGTAAATTCGGAATGTCATTGTATAGTGTTTCTACTTGGGTATCAAAATTTTCTTTTGTTGTTTTTACAAAAAGAAACGAATAGTCCCTATGTATCGTTTTTTGTAAAAATCGAAGATCTTCCTGCCATTGAGCTGTAGTTAGAGTCTCTTGAGACCATAACTGAGAACATAGAAATAGGCTGAGTATAATTAGTGTTTTTTTCATGATTATTGTTTAGTTAGAATGTAAAAGAAGTAGTATAACCCATTGTGCATTTAGGTTTTTTTTAACCAAAATCCGTCAATTCGAGCACCGTGGGGTACGAATGGTGTATCTAGAATAGGATTATTGATTAAAAAAAGCTACTCTTAATACATTTTGTCTTCATATCATCTCGAACACAATCGAAAGGTTATAATACAAAACACTCGAAATTGACGCTTTTTCACAATGTTTTTCCCAAATACACAACGGGTTAGTGTACCAATTTTCCCTTGTTATTAAAATTTGTTTTCTATTGCCAAAACTAAGTGTATCTGAATGTTCTTAAGCTACACTCAAGAGTAGTTTCAAAAAATGTATTATTTGCTTACGGTTTATTTAGATAATTAGAACTACACTCTCGAGTAGTTTTTAAAAACTTATATTTGTCACTATGGCTGACATTAATTCTTTTTTTTCTTTAAAAAATACAATCGGAAATCTAACAGATAACGATATTAATCAAACAGCAAATTATCTCGAAGCCATAGAAGCTTTTACAAGGACTACATACAAGAGTATCTATGTAATTGATTATGAAGTAAAAGGGTTTGAGTATGTGTCAGACAACCCGTTATTTTTATGTGGAAATTCTGCTGTAGAAGTCAAAGAAATGGGATATGGTTTTTATTTTAAATATGTGCCAGAAAAAGATTTGGAACTACTTTTAAAAATAAATACAATTGGTTTTGACTTTTATGAAAAAATACCTCTTCAAGAGCGGAAGGATTATAGTATATCGTATGATTTTCATTTAAAAAATGAAGAGGGTAAAACCATTTTAATCAATCAAAAGTTGACACCTTTATTTTTAACAGAAAGTGGAAAAATATGGAAAGCAATTTGTTTCGTATCACTGTCTACACAACAAAATTCTGGTAACATTACCATTATCAAAAAAGATGGTGCACAAAAAATGACTTATGATTTAACGACCGATTGTTGGAAATCTGTAAAAAAGATTGAACTCTCTATGAGAGAAAAAGAAATACTGCAATACTCTATTCGAGGTTATGCTATAAATGAAATTTCAGAAAAAATTTACATTTCTCCAGATACTGTAAAATTTCACAGAAAAAAACTTTATGAAAAGTTAGGTGTTGCTAATATTTATGAAGCTATTTCTTATGCAACTATTAATAAACTATTATAAATTGTATTCTTTCTATTGTTTATAGAACCTATTCTATATACTTGTTACATAAATAGTTTTACAATTGTTTTTAATAAACCAAGCCTTTTCAATCTATAAAACTTCTTTCCCATTTTTTGTGGACTTTTCTTAGGCTCACCAATCTTAGCAGGAGTGTGAATTATATCTTCACTTAATACCTCACCTGTTAAATAGAATTCTTTTAGCATTGTTATTGAATTCGTGTTTGTTAATAACGAACTATAGTCATGATGTGCATAATCAGAAAAAATTGCTAGTTTTCCATTCGGTAAGTATTTAATCATTTTTTGAGTATTTTCTAATGGCGTCGCAATATCAAAATTTCCTGCTATCATTAGTGTATTTATATAAGATGTATCTAGTTTTCTATATTTTTCAGGAATCATATGGATTTTCCAATCAGAAAAACTAACTAAAGAAAATAATTTTGACATCGGAGCCCCTAAAAGATTATTTTTTGAATTCATTCCATTGATATAATCAGTACCAGAAAGATAATCTGATGAAAGTGCTTTCGCAAAAAGATCTCCCCAAACAATATTTTCCATTTCAGGAAGCAAGTCATACATCATCACTAATAATGCCAGACCACTATAGTCTCCATTTTCGGCGGCAACAAAAGCATCAAATATTTTACCAACCCCCGAGGTTTTATACATTATATTAAACATCATTACACGTATTTTACCGGGATCCAGGTCAATTTTTTTCCATTTTTCAGGTAAGGTCAAAAAAACACTTTGTATTGTTTTAATGATATCAGGTGATCGTTTAAGGTTTAAAGAGTTTTCTTTCCATAAATCGCCGTATTTTTTTAAAATAGCATCTGTTATTTCAGGATTCCAAACAAAATGTCCTGGCGGACTTATTCCACCAATAATACTTCTATGAATACTTTCTGGGTAACGCAAACCACTTAAATATGCAAGCCGTGTACCATAGCTAAAACCAAATAGATTTATTTTATTGTACCCCAGTATATTTCTAACTAATTCGATATCGTCAATTACTTCAATAACATTATATCCATCAATGTCAATACCTTCATTTTTAAACCTTATCAATTCATTTTTCCAAACCATTCCTAATTTTTCAAAATGTGATTCGGTAAAAGCATTGGTATCAACCATTAGTGCTTCTTCAAAAGCTTTAGAATCTAACGTAACCGAACCATCTACTCCTCGATAACCAACCATAACTATATCGTGATTGTCTAATAACCATAGCATGTTCTTAACCAAATTATTACTCAAATTACTATTCCCCGGGCCTCCATCTAATAAGAAAATAGGAGCTTTAGGTGTATCGCTTAATGAATGTAGTCTCTTAACAGGAATTGTGATCACTCTGCTGGCCGGATTGTTTCGATTTTCTTTGACAGCCAATGAAATATAATCTGTCTTAATTTTTTTTGGATATTTTTTATGCTCTCTATTCTTATGGATTCCTTTTTCTATTAAAACATCTCCTTCTTTTAAGATTTGATTGCTATTGAACTTTGGAAATTTCGACGATGACCTAGAAGTAATAACACAAATACTTGATGTGATTATAAGTACACTTACTAAACAAAAAGTAATTTTTGTAGTTTTCATAATGTATAAAATTGTGTTGATTTTGCACAAACATATAGGCATTATCAGACTATTGCGCTTCATCTTATAATATGACACTAATTTTATAACCTATGTGACTTAAGGTATTGGGTTGGTGTTTTACCTGTACTCTTTTTAAAACATCTATTGAAAGACGATTTTGAATTAAACCCACATTCGTATGCCAAACTCAATAGTGTATAATTTTGATTTTTAGAGTTTTTTAGAAGTGTTTTAAATTCTTCTATGCGAAAATCATTTATAAAATCATAAAAACTCTTTTCTTCTTTTCGGTTAATTATTTCGGATAAATAATTTGGATGGATTTCGAGTTTTGTAGCAAGACTATTTAACGAAAGGTCATTTTCTTTATAGCACTTTTCTTTTTTCATCAATTGCATTAAAAGAATATATGAGCTATTTGCTAAATCATCTGTAAGTCCAGATTTTTCATATTTTTTCTTTTTACTTTCGTTAGTCTTTTGCTGTTGTTTATAGACGGTATATTCTTTTTTAAAAATATTTTTTTGCTGGATTCCAAAAAAGCCGATTAAAATTACAAAGACAGACAATCCTATAAAAATATATTCATCTTTGTTTGAAATGATAAGAATACCCCAGATTAAGCCTAAGCCATAAATCAAAAACTGTAACCAGCTCAAATCAATTTCTTCAATATCAGAAAATTGCGAATGAATATTTTTTTTATATTTTTTCAATAGGATACTCGAAAAAATCATGTACACGATTCCTGATATATAAATAAGAACTAATCCTACAGACAAAAACATTTCATAGCCTTTTCCTTTATTTTCAAAAACTGCTATTTTTTCCTGCCCAGAAAGCATAAAAAAAGAGGATAAATAAATGTAGGCTACAATAATCGGAATTAGGTGTACTAATAGAAGCTTCTTTTGTTTAGAAAACTGATGGGTTACAGACAAAACATAATAATACAAAAATATCCCGTGAAATAAAGGTAATGGAAAATGTATGCCTAATAAATGTGGTGTTTTGTAGATATCTCCTGTAAAATTGATATAAAAAAAATAAAGATGAATAGCTATAAATAGAATCCATCCCAAAAGGATAAAATCTGATCGTGATTTTTTCTTTTTTTTAAGAAGTAAAGCTGCTATAAAAAGAGAAATGCTAAGACCAGTAATGTATATCATTCTCTTAAGGAAATTTTAAAAAAATAAGGTGATCATAATAGTTTGACTAGGCTAAAATAGTATTTTTTTATAATGTTATTAATTGAGTAAAAGTTTCTCTATCCATTTCATTGCAGGATCCTCCATATCCAGATATAAAAACGTTAACAAAATGGTATCATGAAACCTGTGTATTAGTACTAATAAAACTAAGTTACCTTTATTCTTATAGCATATTAGCTTTCAACTTTTTCCAAGTGGTCTTTAGAATCAAAAGAGATAATAAATTTGGTTCCGATACCTAATTCGCTTTCACAGTTAATTTCGCCATCCATCGATTCGATGTATTTTTTAACGATGGATAATCCTAATCCAATAGATGCCTCACCTTCTGTGGGTTGTGCGCTAAGTTTCTGAAATCTACCAAATAGTTTCTTCTGATCCTCTTTGCTAATACCAGGTCCTTGATCTTCTACTACAACATATGTTCTGGCGTCATGAGATTTTACATGTAATATGACTTCACTTCCTCTTTCAGAAAACTTGATGGCATTAGAAACCAAATTTTCTAATACTTGGATCATGTAGTTTTTATCCACTTCTACAAAGTGGCTTCCTGGTTGTGATGTAGTGATCATTTTAATCTCTTTATCCTCGGCGGTAAGACGAAAACACCTTACCACATACTTCACCAATTCTACCAAATCAAGAATTTGATTCTTTAATTTAACCCGATTTGTTTCTAATGCATGTATGTTTAAGATACGACCAATCATCTGTGAAAGACGATCTGCCGAGTTGTCGATTTCGGTTAAATAGGATTCCTGATCTTTAGTCAAGTCTAGAGAAGTAATATCAATTAATTGTAGCAATAATCGTATATGACTCAACGGAGTCCTAAGATCATGAGCAACTATATTGACTAACATATCCTTTTCCTTGTTCAGGTTAACTAGTTCTTCATTTCGAATAGCGACTTCTGCTGTTCGTTCCTTGACCTTCTTCTCAAGTATTATATTTTGCTCTTGAATTAGCCTTTCATTTTCTTTGGCTGCCAACAGCGCTTCTAACTGTGCATCTTCTTTTTGTTTTTTGTACATATTAATTCGATCACCCAACGCAAATGAAAGCAGTAAAACTTCCAGGGCCGAACCAATCTGCATCGCATTTAAATATGTCATCACAAAAGTTAGATTTAAAGACTCGAGAATGGCAAAACATATACCAATAATAAGGGCGCCCCAGGCTAATAAATAATATTTGGCCGGGCGATATCCCTTTAATTTAAATCTAATACCTAAGATAAGAAAGTACGATGCCATGATTAACAGACCTCCCTGTGATAATTTCAGGCCTTCTATTTTAAAACCTAATAACACAAGAGCACATACCAAAATACCAATAACAAGAAATACCATGGATCCCTTGTGCATAGTAGAACCAGATTCTTTGGTGTTTAAAAATTTTTGGGTAAATAAAGTGGCGGTAATCATAGTCAAGCCAGAACTAACAACCACAATTTGATTAATGAAAGGGGTATTAGGCCAAAAATATTCAAAGAAATAACCAAATACTGAAGCCATAAACCAGGTAATACTAAATACATAAGCAATGTAATAGAGGTATATTCTCTCTCTGGTCGAAAAATATAAAAAGAGATTATACAGGAAAATCAAGAGCATAAATCCAAAATAGATCCCCTGTAAAAAGTCTAAATCATGCTCATAGTCTAAAAAATTGGGAAGTGTTCCCACCCGAAGCGGAAAAAACAAAGGTTGATCACTCTTTACCCTAAGGTAAAAAGTTCGTGTACTATTTACATCAAAATCAAGAGCAAATAGATAATTACCTACTTCGATTTCCCTAGTATTAAAGGGTAAGTCATCACCAGTATGTCTGGTAGAAATTAATTGATTTGTCTTATCAAATTCATAAAGTGATATAGAATCTATGAACGCCGAACCTACATTTAGGTAAAAATCGCCCGGTATAGTCTTAGTAATTCTAAATTTTAACCAGTAAGCAGAAGCTGTACTGGAAAAATTTATAGTTTCTTGAGTATACGCTTTAAAACTGGTTTCAAGGTTATTATCTGTAATTTCTTCAATAGATAGTTTAAGCGAAGTATCCTCCAGATACTGCGTTTGTTTACCTATATCTCGCAATTCTGCCGAATCACCATCTAGAAGAATAGTAGTTTGACTAAATACATTAAGAGGAGACAATAATATAATCGATAAAAATCCCAAATAGTATTTAAAATATGTTGTCATTCTTAATGTTTAATAGTTTGAGAAATCATTTTTTGCTCAACAAGGAAATTTAATACATCATACTACTTGAATTTCCTAAAATATCTATTGTATATAATAATTTTACTTGTAAGTTTATAAACCTTTTTTACTAATATATGAACAAACTCGAAATACTTAAGGAAAAAGCCAAAGGAATTGTACTTCAAGCCTCCGAAACTCCGCAGAATCGCTATAAATTACGTTACGAATTCTATCAAAAATACGGAGAACCTTTCATTAATGGAAAAGAAGGGTTGGGAAATTCTGAATTAGCATTTATGGATTGGGAAATAAAAAGGGGTACACTTAATTCTATAAACGCACAACACCCTGGTAGTCTGTGGTGGAGATCAGTAAATAGTCATTTTTTGTATCTAGCGACACTTGCACAATTAATCTATGAATCTGGCGAAACGTTTCTGGACCTACCGGCTCCTGTCGATTTTTGGTTGGAGTATATTCATACTCCCAATGAATGTTCTTGGTATCGTGCTCATAACTCTAGTATCATTGCTGGGTATCAAGTAGCCGATTCGTTAGCATTTAAAGAAAATATTTATGAACAATATTTTATGAATATCGTACTTTATCGCGTATTGTATGCTCAGTCAATGGTTGAAGGTGTGAGTTTTGGAATTTTAGGTAAAATATTTGGCAATCCGAGAGGAGCTGCAGTTTCTATCCTAACAGATATCGAAGCCTTTTACCCAAGTCATTATCCATTATCTAAAAAAGACATTGAGTATGTTACGCATCGTGCACATAATCTAAATGGATTAATTGAAGATGTTTTCGACAAGCTTTTTATCATACCACATTTAGATGAATTATATGTCGAAGCCGCCAAATGGAACAACTCTCAAATAGTATTAGAATACATCAAAAATAATAAACCGCTCTATCCGATTAGTGAGAGTGAATTTAGTTCAGCACATTTCAACACAAAATTAACAACTAAAAAAATCCATACTCTTTAAAATTAATAAACCAATGCAAAACTCAGAAAACAAAAAGAAAATAGCTATACTAGGTAGTGGTATGTCGTCACTAACAGCCGCTTATGAGCTTAGCTCTTACGAAAACTGGCAAGATCATTATGATATCACCATTTATCAAATGGGTTGGAGACTAGGAGGAAAAACCGCTACGGGTAGAGGTCCTAATGAAAGAATTCAAGAGCATGGTATTCATATTGCCCAGGGATGGTACGAAAATGCTTTCCGATTGATCCAGGATTCTTACAAAGAATGTGAGCAACATAATCTAATGCCCGATAGTCCCTTTAAATCCTGGGAAGAAGCTTTTGATCGGGAAGATACCACCCTACTCACCCACTTTGATCCTAAAACAAATCAATGGATTAAAAAAAATATCATTTTTCCATCTAATGAGTATATACCTGGCCAGGGTGGCCCTTTGCCTTTTTCGGCCATTATTCACAAAGCAGTAGGTCTAGTCTCAGAAATTTTGTTTGGTACAGACCCAAATAAGGATAATCTGGTAAGCATGGCTTCTGAATCTGCTAAGGAGATCAAACTACCTGAGCATCATCCGCTTTGGGCAAGTTTTAAATCTAAATTTGAAGCGTTTGTAAAGGATAAACTCTTTAAGCATGAAGGTGAAAAGCTATTGAATTATATATCAGAATTGGTTCAGAACCTAACCAATGAGAATCACGATCATGCACAACGAAAAGAGCATCATTCTATAATCAAAGAGCTACTCGACTTACTTTCTAAATGGGTAACTAAACTTATTGATTCTATAGCAGATCACAACGAGTATTTCTATTGGTTAGCCGTATTTGTAGAATTTGGTTTAGTCAATATGAAGGGAACATTTGAAGATGTATATGACTCCGAAACCCATGAGTTAGATTATGAACGTATCAATGATTTGGATTACCGGGAATGGCTTAAAAACCATGGAGCAAGTGAACGATTATTGAGTTCTGCTATGGTAAGATTTCTTTATACAGGAACCTTTCACAACCTTACAGGGTCTAATCACCAGGGTAGTTTGGCAGCTGGAGTTGGGCTTCATTTTCTAACAAATTCTGCAGGGTATAAAGGATCTTTTGTCTGGAAATTCAAAGCAGGAACTGCAGATACTATGATTACCCCAATTTATTTGGTCCTTAAAAACAGAGGTGTAAAATTCAAATTCTTCCATAAGGTAGAACAGGTACATTATTCTGATTCTGGAGAAATAAAAAAGATATCTATGGCCGAACAGGTTACCTTAAAAACTGAGACTTACACTCCTACTTATAAATTCAAAAATCTGGATGTATGGCCTGGAGAGCCACTTTATGACCAAATAGACGATCAACAGGCCAAAGCACTTAAAGAAGGCCAATATGACCTTGAAGAAGCTTGGTGTGGTTGGGAGAATGTTGGTAAAATATCTTTAGAAAAAGGTAAAGATTTTGATGATGTGGTTTTAGGTATCCCCATTGATGTTTTAGGTGGTGATGAAGGGATCTGTAAAGAGATTATTGATAATAATGAAGCATGGAAGAATATGTACAATCATGTTAAAAGTATTCCTACCATGTCTATGCAATTATGGATCAAACCTACATTAAAAGAACTAGGTATGAATTTACCTGATTGGGGGTTTCCTGAAGGATCATTACCTAATCTGGTTACGTATGCCGACCCTCAATATTCATTTATAGATATGTCGCAGGTAATGCCATATGAAGATTGGAAAGGTGATGAACCTGGGGTTTTGATATATTACACAGGATCGTTTCTAGACCCAGAAGTAATACCTCCATACTCAGATCATAAGTATCCTCACGAGCAATTAGAACGTATCATGCGTGTTTCAGAACAATGGTTAAAAGATAAAATGGGTTGGTTTTTTCCGAATGCAACTACACTGGAGTACCCAGAAGGAATGAAGTTGGACGTAATTCACGATTTCTCGAAAAATGCCAAAACTGATTATAGTAGGTTAAAAACACAGTTTTTTCGTGCTAATGTAAACCCTACAGATAGATACACACTATCACTTCCTGGTTCTAATAAATACCGTCTTAAAACTAATGAGTCTGGTTTTGATAATCTTATCCTTACCGGAGACTGGATCAATTTTGGTGTTAATGTAGGGTATTATGAAGGAGCTATCGTTGCAGGTCTTCAAGCGGGTCAGGCAATTAGAGATAAACTTGAATTGTCAAGTGAAACAGAAATTTTTTCTGGAGTGAAATTGAAATAGTAAACCAAAATACTTTCACAATACAAAAAGGTTGATTACAAGTTGTAATCGACCTTTTTTATGATTATAATCTAGAAACCCACACGATAAAATACTAGAATGGATACATTACTCTTAACCACAGCCTTTATAGGCGATAAAAATTATGATCCCAATAATAATTAACGTCATTGTTCCTCCTCCTCCTCCTGATGAATTGTTTTTATTTCCTCTGCCGTAGTCATTTTTACGTTGTGACCTTTGAGCATCTTCAAAATCATTTGCTTTATCCTCTCTTTCAAACCAAGAATCTCCCATATCTTTTGTTTTTAATATTACTTTCAAATAGAATTCATCCAAAACACGTATCACATAAATTGATAATCAAAAAAATGGGGAATAAAAATGACGATTGAAGTACCTAAAATTAGCAAATACGTATTGGATATAAAATAGGTAGAAACACTTGTTTTTTTAGCATCAACAAATTTTTGAAAGACTTTCACATTGATAAACTGCATCATTTTTCATCAATAGCACACTTATTCCCATAATCGTTTATTATTCTTTTCGAGTTTTTATCTACAGTTACTCTCCTTTTATATACAGATAGCTCCTAAACAGCTCTTTTTTTGATAAGAAAATGATAATTTGATTATATTTCCAGTTATGAGTTTTAACAAAAAAAGAATCCTTAGTCATATTATATTTTGGGTCGGAATTTTTCTTTTCTACATTTTTTCTTCTACTAATCCAGAATTGTTTCAACAATCTATAGAAACAACTTTGTTTAAACTCCCAATATTGATGATAGCTGCCTATACCTTTAATTATTGGCAAATACCACGCTATTTAAAACATAAAAAATATGTTGCTTTTGGATTATCCATGATTTTTATGATTATCATATTAGTTCTACTATTTCGTATAATGGGATATTATCATCTGGACAAATATTGTGCAGATGGTCCTTACCCATTAATTAGTTTAGACGATTTTCCATTTTATATGTTATCTTTTCATTTTCCTGCCTTGATTATGTATTTCTACAAAACCAATAAAGAGCAAGAGTTAGAAAAAGAAAAAGTATATCAATTAGAAAAAGAAAAAATAGCTACAGAACTTAAATACTTAAAAGCGCAGTTAAATCCTCATTTTTTATTCAATACATTAAACAATTTATATTCTTATGTGATTACCAAATCTCCTAAAGCGCCAGATATGGTATTACAACTCTCAGAAATTTTGGATTATATTTTATATAGAAGTCAGCAAACATCAGTTCCTTTGGTCGAAGAGATTCATACTATAGAAAATTATGTAGCGTTAGAACGAATTAAATATGGCAAACGATTACATGTTGTTTTTGAAAAAAATCACTTTAAGAATGAACAGTCAATAACTCCATTATTGTTGCTATCTATTGTCGAAAATGCTTTTAAACATGGAGTTAGAGGAAATATTAAAAAACCAGAAATAAAAATTACGGTTGAGCAATTTGACGGATATATAGAGTTTGGTGTCTGGAATACAAAACCCGAAACCGAATACAATCATAAAACAGAAGAATATAAAAGCGGAATTGGCCTTGCTAATATCCAACGGCAACTGGATTTAATCTATCCCGAAAAACACAAATTTGAGATAGATGAATCTGATACGTTTTTTAGTTTAAAACTGACATTAAAAACAAATTAATATGGTACGATGTTTACTTGTTGATGATGAATCTCCTGCAATTGATTTGCTAATAAATCATATAAAAATACTTGATGATCTAGAAATTGTTACCAGCTGCTATAGTGCTGTAGAAGCTTTTGAGGTCATCAAAAAAGAAGAAATCGATTTGTTATTTTTAGATATTGAAATGCCCGTTTTAAAAGGTCTGGATTTTCTAAAAACATTACAACACCCTCCTAAAGTGATTATTACCACAGCCTACAGAGAATATGCAATAGAAGGATACGATTTGGATATTATAGACTATTTATTAAAACCTATTTCTTTTGATCGGTTTGTAAAAGCCATTGATCGCTATTATGAAAGAGTACAATCTCCTCCTTTGGCTATTGTCGAAAAGAACGATACATTTTTTTATGTAAACGTGAATAAAAAACATATTAAGATCGTATTTGATGAAGTTTTATATATTGAAAGCCTAAAAGACTATGTAAAAATCCATACTACTCACCAAAAATTGGTCGTTAAAAGTAACATTGGTAAAATAGAAACTCAACTCCCTTCAACTCTATTTCTACGTATCCACCGTTCTTATATTGTTGCTATTGATAAAATCACGGCGTATACACAAAAAGATATAGAAATAGGTACTATAGAAATCCCAATCGGATCTAGTTACTCTGGCAAAGTCTTCTCTTTATTATCACATACTTAGACACTTTTGTCGCTTTTATCACTGGTTAGTCTAGCATCATCTATTTTTTAAGAATAGTATTCATATCGAATATAATTTTACCATAAATTAATTCAAAAATGTAGATATGAACATGTTTAAACATCTAAGTGTTTTTTTACTTCTAGTAAGTTTTTCATCTTGCCAATCCCAGAAAACAGAACGTGAAATTGAGGACGATTTTGTCAAAAAGTATGCTCCTTCTAATTTAAATACTCATGGATTTACCCTGCCTGTAGACTCAAAAATATCAGAGGTACATCAACTCTTTAATGATTTGTCGAAGAACTTCTATTTTTACGGAGATAAAGAAGAGTTTGAAGAGAAAGCGGCAAAGATTATGAAATTAGACCCCAATTATCCTAGTGGTTTTCTAATGGGAGGGTTTTATGAACAAGACCCAGAAAAATATAAAGAAAAAGTAACTAAAGCATTTGAACTCTCTAAAGCAACAACATTAAAATCAGAGCGAGATATTATGCAGGCAGAGTATTATCTATTGGTAAAGGAAGACTATTCTAAAGCTCAAGAATACTTTCAAAAAGTAGTGGATATGTATCCAGACAGCGCTGCGGCTGTTTGGTCTTTAGGTATGGCATATTATTACAATAGTGAATTTGACAAGGCCTTAGAATGCTACAAAAAGAGTACAGAATTAATACCAAATCTACCCAAAGGTTATGAGTTTATGTCGGTTATGTATTACGCAAAGAAAGACTATAAAAAAGCACTAAAGTATCTCGAAAAAGCAATACAATATGGAGCTAATGCCAAAAATGACTTTTACTATGCTGAATATGTAGCAATGGTTTATAACAGAAATAAAATGTATAAAAAAACCAAGGATTATATTGAAACTGTAAGCACGTATGGCGAATTGTATAAAAACAGTGAGATGTTAGGAAAAATATCTGAAATTGTTACAGCAAAATTAGATTCGATACAATCATCAAAATTGTAAAGCGGGTCTTGTTCTAATAATGATAGAAAACAATTAATAATCCCTGAAGTGTAGTTCAGGGATTATTTTGATAAAGAAATTTCATACATTTTAATTTTCATAATCATCTAAAAATCAGACAAAACAATCACATTCTGCATACATTATAGCTCCGACTACTTCATTTCAACCGATGCCATGCTATTAATGATCGTATTGGCTGCATCAAAATTGGTGTCGTCATTAATGTTGAACTCCATCATACCCCCCTTGTTACCGTTGGTTGGTTCCCAAGTTGCTAGTTGTTTGGTTTCAGAAAGTGGTGTTTGCCAAGGATCACCTCCAATTCCAATCAAAACATTTTCATTTCCTACAATATCTGCATAATATCCAAATTGAGTAATCATCGTGTTATAATCCCAAAAATACCCCATGGTCATCACATAATCGAATATACCCACAGTTGGTTTCAATACAATCTTATCACTGTATATCTGGTAACCAACATAGCTCATTATCAATCCCGTACTGGACTTGGGACCAAAATATTTTCCCAAGGCAACCATAACGTCTACAAAGTTTTGATTAGGTGTTACACCTCCTCCTTGTTCAGGATCGATATCAATTCCATCAAAACCCCATGATACGATCAAATTATATAGATTTAATGCAAAAGTATCTGGATCAGGAATGGTATTCCAGATAAGAGTAGCATTAGGAGGGATTATAGAAGCGCAAACCTTTACTCCTTTAGCTTTCACTGCTGCAACTTGTGTCTGGATTTCGCTCCAGGAAGTACCTCGAGAGGTAAGGTAGTCATAGTTTATACTGGTTCCTGAAGTAGTAGATTCTAGATTAAACAGAAACAAGTTGATAATATCGATCCCTGCAGGTAGTGATTGAAGGGCTGGTGGGTTAGACTTATAACCCAACCAATAGACAACGAACTTTTCATTAGAAGTATTCATATTGATAATATTTATTGATTAATAAAAAATACTACTGGAATTTATGCCTTTTTTCAGTTAATTGTAAGAGTATATATACGTGTTTTCAATCTAAGTATATTCCCTTAGAATCTATACATATTTGTGCGTATTAACTCAAATTAATTGATTAGAATTATAGAACATTCTTAAAGAAGCCTTTAGGAAGAAAAAAAGCTAAGAATACAATTTTATTGTAATAATAGTGATCTAGTATAAGATATATGTTTGTGACCAATCAGGCAAATGCCAATTTGTTAAATCTGTTTTTCCAGTAGATACTGTCTCTCCACCTATTTTCTATTGCATAATGGTATATTAGGTTTTTCATATAGGTTTCAAATGCATTATCTACAATATATCTATAAGTAGACATCGCATTATCTTCATTAGATAGTGCACTAGCCAATGCATGTCCTGCATAAAATCCAGACGCCAAAGCTGATGTAATACCATATGATGAAATTGGATCGTATGAAAATGCCGCATCTCCTACAGCAATCCAATGATCACCATATGGAATATCTAAACGACTTGTTCCGGCTGGCATTACTTTAATGTTGTCAAAACATAGATCTGCGGTACTTGTTATTTTAGTAAGATGGAGACTGGTTATGAGTTCTTTTCTTAAAAAAGATTCCATCATTTGTTTATCTGGAAGAAGCTCTCGTATAGTAAAAAACATAAGTGTTAGTTCATTTTCATTCTGAGGTGCTGCATACCACCAACCATTTCTAGTGGCTTCGACCATGATTTGATGCTCAATAGGTCTGGTTAAAACTACTTTAAAAGTAATTGCAAATTGAGTATCTAAAGTGTCTTTAACTATTCCCAATTGATTACAAACAGAGGCTTTTCTTCCTGTTGCATCCACAATATAGGTTGCTTTTAATGTAGAGGTTGTCTTTCCATTATCAATACTGACTTTTATCCCGGATCTATCACAAATGACCTTTCTAAGTTTATATCCAGCCAAGAAATGCCCCCCATTGTTCTTTAGGTGTGTACGAAGTTGCGTTTCAAAATACAAACGATCTAATAAAAAACCATGACCATAAACCCAATTAATAAATTCTTTTTGCTCTAGTGTGTTGGATCCCCAACAACTCTTATTTCCGTAATAAACCGTATGGTTATCATTTTCTACAAGATGAAATATCCCGAGTTTTTTTAAAAGTGGTTTAGCATTAGGTGGAATTGCTTCGCCAAATTTTCTTATAGGTGTCTGTTGTGCTTCAATAACACAATTTGAAATTCCTCTTGCAGATAGCGTTAAGGCAGTGGCAATCCCAGCAGGACCACCACCAACTATTATAACTTGATATTCTTGATTATCTTTCGTCACGCCTCATTGTTCTTCTTTTTCGTGTGCTTTGTGGGGCTTCAGCTCTAATATCTGCTACTTTCTCTTCAGCATCTTTTAGGTTTTCAACTAAATATTTTGAACCTACTATACTAATATCATCTATCTCATCTACCTTAATCACACAGTCTTTATCTCCTTCTGCATAGAGTACCTGAGCAAAAGTTGGATCAGGATCTTCTTTATCAAAATTTCTACCCATTTCGACCCAAGAAACCTCAGGAAGATATCCTTCTTCATTATTTGAAATTGGTTTTTCTTGTTTTGTTATAATTCCTAAATGATTCCATTCCTCAACCATGTTTTCAAGTCTTTTTAAATGATCTGCTTCGATATCCCGTAACCAATCTTGCCTATAATCGAGGTGTTTTAAACGTTGTGCTGTATTGACATTTCCCGCCTGAAGTCTTAAATACCCATCTTCGGCAAATACTTGATTAGGAACTCTGGCTGCCCAAAAAGAAGGTAATGGAAGGTATGTAGAAACGGTATATCCAGACAGGCAACTAGCCTCATCTGTTTGCCATGGCACTCCCATCCACCTGGTTAACGATCCAGGCCCATTTACAGAGCAGGGACCATCTTTTGCCAACGCAATTTCAGGCGTTAATATGGCTCCAAAATCTAATTGTATAGGTTCACCTTCAGGAAGAACATTAAGGCGATATGGCTCTTTCCACATGTTTTTAACACGCATTGTCCAGGTTAATTCTATTCCAGGATGAAATGGTCCTCCTAAACAATCTTCTAATGGTGCTTGATTTAGGGAATTAATTTGTTCTGCTGGCGAAAGTTTTTCGAATGGAATTATTTTTTTTGGAGTACCGGTTATAAAATCACCTAACATCCATTGTTCCAAACGATTATACTGTGTGACAGTAATTGGTAAATCATCTAAAGCTATTTTTTCATAATTACCAAAGCCATCTCCATAAAACGGAGGAACTTTAGCAGGTGTGTACTCAGTTGATTTTGGATCTCTAAACCATTCAAAAACACGAACTCTGGCAGATTTTGAAGACGCATCTGGATTCTTTAAAATGTTTAGAATATCGGGATTTGTGAAATCTGATGGAGAGTTTTTTCCAAATAACATATAAAATCCCTGATTCACCCATTGTGTATTCGTCATACGTTCTAAAATTGGGTAAATATCTCTCCAAAACTCTACTCCATTTTCTGAAGGATTGGGATATCCCATTTCAGTAATAAACAAATTCTGAACAACATCATTCATGGTCACTACACCGTATAGTCCTTGGCCAAAATTGGGTGGAGTCACAGCTATCATAGCTGGCTTAGCCTCAAACTCATTTCCATTAATATGAACAGTTGCTCTAATAACGCCATCACATGTATCATCGTGCCATCCATTATTATTAGCAAAAGTTGTTATCGGCTGATTATTGTATGATTGAGCGTCTCCATCTCCTGCAAAAAAAAGTAGCCTACCTTCATTGTCAGTTTGTAAATGTCCTAAATCTACATTTGCATCGTAAAATTTTCCATCATCAAAATTATGTTTGTCATCATTAATATTCTTACCCGAAATTGATTTTGGAGATGGTTTAATCGCCAATTGTTCTCTATAACCGCCTTTTACATCATTATTTCTATGTATTGAAGGGATTGCATATTTTTTCCCTAAATCTAATGCATTGTTAAATTCATACCAAGCTGCTTTTACATTGGCAACCTCTACCCTCCATTCTATTCTAGCTTCATTAACTGTTAGCTCTTCTATTACCTCTCCTTCTTTATTAAAGGCATAAACTCTAAATCGAGCTACTTCTTTTTTAACACGACCTAAAGAATCTTTATACCCTCCTTTTGGAACTTCTGAAACTCCAGGTAAATCTGAAGCTAAAAAATGTTCGGGAGAATTTCCTATACGTGCTATACCAATTGGTGGATATACAGCTACATAATTTATGTCATTTGTTTTCATAGTTAGCATTATTTATTCATTCATAAAATTGAGAAATTTAAATTTATTTTTTACACGTATTTATACCTGTTTTTTGAATGAATTCAATAATTAACAGTTATTTATAAAGTTTTAATAATACTTAAAGCGCCTATGCATTGTATCAAAACTTTATTTCAGGAAAAGGAAAAATGATATGTGTAGTTGAAAATGGAAAGCTTTTTTTATTATTTCTTTTTAAGCCATTCATTAAACTTAAAACTTTAGATACTGCTTACCATAAAATGTTTAATTTTTATCTTGCATATTCTCCATACAAAACCATACTTATAAACGCCCAATAAACTTGTTACCAATAATAGATTTATAAACTTCATTTCGAAGTGTCCTACTAATTTTAATTTTATCATCTCCGATATAAATTAAATTCCCTTCAAGTTTTTTTATATGACTTAATCCTACTAAATAATATCGATGTACTCTTATGAATTTTTCTTTTGGTAGTTCTTCTTCTATATGTTTTAAAGAAACTAATGTTAGATATTTATCGTGAACTGTATGAATCTGAATATAATCTTTAGCTGTTTCTATAAAAGTGATGTCATCAATAAAAACTTTGATAATCATCCCATTACACTTAATAAAAATATAATTTTTAGCAACTTTACTTTTCTCTCTTTTATCATCATTAACTACTATTTTATTGACAGCTTTAAGAAATCTACTATAAGAAAAGGGTTTTAATAAAAAATCAATAACATTGAGTTCAAAACCATCCAATGCAAATTCGCGATGAGCGGTAGTAAATATTACTTGAGGAGGATCTTGAAATGATTCTAAAAGTTCTATTCCCGTCATGTCTGGCATCTGTATATCTAAAAACAGAATATCTATAGAATTTTGTTTCAAGAACTCTATCGTTTCTATTGCAGAAGCTAATGATTTTGCATGTTCTAAAAATGGAGTTTGAGACACAAAATCCTCTAGCCCTTTTCTTGCAAGAGGTTCATCATCAACTATTAAACATCTCATTTTCATTTAACTGTATTTTTAAATGCACTATAAACATAGAATTATTACGTTCTATATTTAATAAGTGTCTATTTGGATAAATTAGTTCTAATCTCCTTTTCACATTAGCTAATCCGATACCTTTATTTTCTATTGATGACTTCTTAACACTTTCTTTTGAAACCGTATTTTCAACTTTAAAATTCAATGTATTATTATATTCAATTGTAGATTCGATATGTATCCGATATCCTTTACTGCTTTGTCCATGCTTAAAAGCATTTTCAACAAGAGGCAGTAAAAGCATTGGTGATATAGTAAATTTTTCTTGATGATCCGGAAAAGAATACTTTACCATAACAAGGTCTTCATGTCTTACCCTTTCTATATCAATATAATTCGTTAAGTTTTCAAATTCGCGCTCTAGTTCAATGCTTTTTTTATTCGCTTCATATAATTGATGACTTAATATTTCTGAGAATTGAAGCAACATTTTCTTACCACTCTTTAAATTTTTATCTAACATTATATAAATACTGTTTAAGGAATTAAAAAGAAAATGTGGATTGATTTGATTTTTTAGTAAGTTCAATTCTGTTTCTAATTGCTTTTGCTCTATTTCTTTCATCGATTGATCTTTTCGATACCACTCATCTGTTAGAAATAAAGTCATTGATAAGCCTAATGATAAAATAACCTCGGTTACAATAGCAATTTTTCCTGGAATGCTTCCAAAAAAATCCGAAGTTGGTAAATAGATGTTTATGTATTTAAAATAGAAAGATAAGTAATAAGACGTAATAATGGTCACAATAGTAACAGTTAAGATCAACAATACCACATAATTTATAATCCTTTTTTTTAATAAGAATTTTGGCATTAAAATATAAAGATTGAAATATACCAAAATAGTGTACGGGATAAAGGTAAATACATTGGTCTTTAGATTTGCCAATATATCTTTATGATAATTAAGATCGTGTACACTCCACAATAGGAGAAACAGACCCCAAAAAATAATATGCTTGACAACTTTACCGAAGTTCATAATCTATCTAAATCAAGGCAAATTCAAAGGTAAGAGACCTAAAATATAACATTATTTTAAGAATGATCCCTGTTTAACTCGAGTTACAATACTTTTATTAATATTAGAAATATCTTTTAATGGGTTTTTATTTAATATTAAAAAACTAGCTTCATGACCTTCTTTTAGCGCTCCTACTTTACGGTTCGGAAAAATAGTTCTCGTTGCATTTTCTGTCCACATTTTAAGTAACTCATGATTGCTAAAAATATTGAGTTTATACAAAAACTGAAACTCACCAACTGAGTTTCCATTGTAATGATCAGAACCTATTGCAATTGTTACACCTTCTTGATGTAATAGTCTTAAGTTTGATACTATATTTTTGACTAAATCTTGATAGCCTTTTCTTTTTTGTTTTTTTAGAACCAGAGATACTGTGGTCACAACAGTTACTCCTTTTTCTTTTGCCAAAATAGCATCTTCTTTATTAATAAGTTTCCCATTAGATATTTCAGGAAGGTGTGCTATTTCATCAACACCTGCATTGACTGCAATATGAAAGTCATATGCAGTTTCTACATGAGCACTTACTCTTAAATTATTAGCATGAGCTTTTTTTACAATTTCTGGAACTAATTTGGGGTCTAATCCTTTTCTGCCAAAATATAAAGTGTCATTTTTTCTTTTTTCATATTCTTCAGAATAAAGAAGGTTTAATTTGATAAAATCCGGAGAAAATGACAAGATCTTATTCCATTTATGATCTAAATCTTCCTGTTTGTTTATTGTAACATAACCATGAAATTCAATCTCTTCTATTGTATTAAACAACCCCCTAAAGTATCCATACTTAAGGTGTTTTTTACGCAAACGTATTGGATGCCCACCATTAGCTGTTAAAGGAGCATGTGCCATGCTTACATCAATTCCATCTGGTTTGTTATAATGATGCATTAAAGGATCAATTCTTTTTTTTATAGATGATAAAAGTTTAACATAAAATACTCCATTATCCAGGTAAGATTTAATTCGCTTGTCTAACTCATGTTTGCTTTCAAGATTATGATTATGAGCTTCGGCAAATGGAGGAATCACATATTTACCGGATACATCTACGATAGTATCAATTTTTTTTTCAGTATTCGAGAAGTAGATTAAACCATCTTTAAGCCATATCGTTTTCTTTTCGAATCTTTCTCCATTGAACCAATTACCACCTACAAGTTTAACAATCTGACTATTAGTATTCTTTCTTGCGTAGTGAGCGGTAGTATCCGTTTTTTGAGAATTACAAGAAAAACCTAAAAATACAATTAAAACAAGTGTACATATTTTTTTCATCCTTTATGAGATCTAATTTTACTATAAAGTAATTGTATACAAATACGATATGAAAAATTAATCGCCAGGCGGAAAACAATAATAGACAGAACGTAATATATAATAGATTAGGCTTTTCTAAAAATCTTAGTAAATAGCATTTTAAAATCAAACTCGGCCTTTTCTATACGACGATGGTGTTATTCCTTCAAATTTCTTAAATGCGCCATTAAAAGAGGAAAGGCTGCTAAAACCTGTATCAAAAGCAATTGATGAAATGGTATATTTATCGCTTTCTGTATCTGAAAGCATTCTCTTTGCATCTTGAATTCGATAATAATTTATAAAATCATTAAAATTTCGCTTGGCATATTGATTAATAACCGATGATGTTAGTTGTGTGGTTTTTCCTATCATGGTACTCAGTTTTGCTAGAGATACATCTGGTTCAAGATACAATTTAGTATCAATAACCAGTTTTGAAATCTCATCAAATAAGAGGTTATTGTTGTTTGCCTTAAATACATCACCATCCAGATCTGTTACTTTAAGCTGGAATGCCTTATAGCTTAAAAAATAGATAATTACAGAATATAATATTGGGCCTACAATATAAGGTACGGTTTCATCTAATATGTTTAGAACATAAGATCCCCAGATGACCACAAAACCAATAATTAAGAGATGTAACCAATTTAATATTGCGCTACGAGATTTTGTTTGTTGCTCTTGCTTATAATATTTCTTTGCACGTTTTAAGATTCTCCAGGATAAAACTATATAAAAAGCGAAATGCAGATATATAAAAACAAGACCACTCGAAAAAATGATAATAACCAGCTTACTATTTTCGTACCACTCCTTGGTTACAAAAAGACTAGCGATAAAAATCAAAACAAATGGAATGAATTCTGAAATGTAATACTTGGGTAATTTAAAATTAGGACGTGTCATTCCTAAAACATACCACCTTAAAAGCGGTCCGATTAGTAAAAGAAATGCCAATCCTATAAAAATAAATATCGGTTCCAGACCATCTCCAAAATTTAACATAACCGATTTACCTATTCTAAATGCCATACATACAAGAATCAATCCCAGCAAAAGGTTGCTCTGTGTCTTTTTCTTTTTGAAGACAGTTAAGTAGAAGGCAAATAATACTCCATGCAAAAGCCCTGCACTACTAACAATAATAAGTAATATATCTAAAAAACTCAATAGATCTTTTTTTCCAAATGTAGGGATATTTAAAATTCAAAGAAAGTACAAATTAGTATTGATTTGTACTTTCTACCTGAGATAGATGCAGCGCATGCTATATATTTCTATATGTTTTTGGATTCGCTTTTTGCATATGATGTTAAACTAACAAGATTAAAAAACCGTCCAATACTACCTCTCATAATTGCAACGGCACCATGTACCGCTATAAGTTCTCTGGCCAAAGGTTTATTTTCGACAGTTGATATCTGCTTAATTACTTCTTTGGCTTTCTGAGTCCCCCCTTCTTCATAAGCTATTAATACCTTCATTGCATTTTCTTCGGCTGTGATTTTTCTATGTTTTGGTGTATATCCCAATGCCGAAATCATCGTTTCGGCTAGTCCCCATGTTGACCAAGGATTTTGGCCTGTCACTAAGTTTTGATCACGGCTAATATGCTCTAAGTACATAGCTCCTTTACTAAAACGTGCACCCTGAGCTGTTAATTTATCTTGTAAAAAAAAGGGAAATATAGTCTCAGCATCAGGAATGAGTAGTAATTCCTCATCATTGGTAAAGCTACTCACTTTTTTGTTTTCCAGTAGCGGGCGGCCAGTATCGAGAGTTACATTTACCAAAGCTGCCGGACCATGACATACCGCTCCTATAACCTTATTTGATTGATATAAATGACGTACAATATTTTGAATAGCCTTGTTTTCTGGGAAATCAAACATTGCTCCTTTTCCTCCTGCAAAAAATACGGCCTCATACGCTTCTGGGTTAATATCTTTTACCATTATGGTATGTTTTACTTTATGTTGAGCAATGCTATCGTTTAAAAATGCAAAATCATACTTTCCCATATCATCATCATCAATCACAACTGGTGGTTCCCCTCCTAACGGACTTGCAATATCAACTTCAAAGCCATTAGCCATAAATACATAATATGCACGCGATAATTCGGTTAACTCATATCCTGTACTTTTATCGGTGCTCCCCATAGTAGCTGTGCTTGTTACTATAGCTAAGATTTTTCCTCGTGAGGGTTGGATGTCTTCAGATAAATATGGCAAATCAAATGTTTGTGTAGTAGATACATCTGGACCTATTTCTTCTGATGAGGGTAATAAACTTATAAACCACCAGCCAAAAATAAAAAGTAAGACGATTACACTACCAAGGACAGTTAGGCTCCATTTAAGGATTGGATATTTTTTAAACATAATATGATTTTTAGAATTACAGTGCGAAGTAATACCAAAATCATTGTATAAACTGTCGAAATGATAATTCCGTCAGATTAAATTATGTTTTGAACACCTTATGTAGTAACTAGGTAAGTAAAAAAGAGACCATCTATAAAGATGATCTCTTTTGAATATTCTAAAATAAATTCGATTAGAATTTTAATATCATAATTAGAGAAAAGTTAGCATATATAATGACCGCTCCAAGGTATATAACAACATACCTTAACACCATCTACATATATAAATGAGCCATCTCCACCACATGGACGACTTGGGCCTGCGCCTCCGTCAATACTTTTTTGTTCATTTTTAGATAACTCTTTAGATCCTGTTACATTTAAAAGTGCTTTTTTCATAATTCAGAATTTTAGGTTTTGAGAATATTTTTTAAATAGAAATCTATATAAATTTAATGTTTTTTATATGGTATTCAATCACGTTAATCAAATTTCTTGATTTATTCTACAAGTATTCTCCTACTCTATTATCTCTTTTACAAGGGCAGGAACCTTATTATCATTATGGGTTCTTGAATATTAAATCATACAAAACAAGATAAGATCACAATTAAAAGAGTCTATCATTAAACTGATAGGCCCTTTTACAGATAGAATTGGCTAATTCATTACCATATACAATTGATATGGTATTACTGTTACACTGCATTATGCTTCTTACTAATATGAGGTTTTTATTTTGCTAGTAATTCTCTTTTAAACCCGTTATTAAATTTGACATTTGTAGTGGTTTGTTCATACAATACTTTACCTTTAATATTACCGTCCCAATCTGCTGGAATTACTTTTCGCTTTGCCATAAAAGTATATCCGTTCACGGTTTCATATTCTATTTCCATAAGAGATATTCCTAATGCACTTCCTTTTACAGTAAACAAAAATCTATCTACAAGAAAAGTAGTTGGATTAATATACAGTACAAAATCATCTTGAACATCCCCTACTCCTTTTTCAAAACCTATTTTTATTATTTTGTAGTTGATCTTGTTATGTATTCTATCAGGCAGCTGCGTATAAACAATACCTTTATCTAATAACTTGGGCATCATGGTAAACCAATAATAATTGGCCCTACGCAAAAAATCAGAACTTAGCAATGCCCGTTTATCTGTCATCTTAGTATTTTCTAAAGCTATCCACGAATTACCAGTACTTTCATAATATTGAGTAACCGTTCCTCCCTTCTTAGGAAGTACAAATACATTATGCGTCTTATATTGTCCCCACGACACTTCTCCATCAAAAATATAACGCTCTATAGAAATATCACTTTTTTTAGTCTTTGGACTATAAAAATCATAGGTAAACTCAACGTCTTTTAATTTCTTAAGTAGTTCATAATTTCCTGTTTTAGCAACCATTTTTTCTATTAGCGCTTTAGCAGAATCACTACTTGATAATTCCTTTTTTTGGGCAAAGGTTATGTTAGCCAGTATACAGGCTATGCATGTAATGTATATTTTCAATTTCATAATCTTGTAATTTTATAAGAATTTATCGGCTTTTTCATTTTTGTCACGTTTTTTACGTTTTAGTCTTTTGTTTTTTCCTCCGCCAAAACGGTAAGACAGTCCAAAATAAACAGATTGGCTATCACGCCTAAATTCACCATCCTGAATAATAGTTCTATAGGCTTCAAAAGCAAATCTTTGCGTTCTAAAAATGTCATTAAAATTAACACTAAAAGTTCCTTTCCCTTTGGCAAAATTGTAACGTGCACCTGCATTTACGAAAACATTATCCTTTAATTCGTACTGTAATATTTTTTGCGGACCACTATAAAAAGTAAAGATTTGGAATGTTAAGTTTTTAGAAGCTTTAAAACTATTATTAATCTTTGCATTTAATAAAGTGTTATTAACCTTTACATTTTGACCTTCAATAACTCCTTTTTGTGTTCTGGTGTACACATCAAAGTTTGCATTAAAATTCCACCATTTTGTTGGTCGGTAACTTGCAGAAAATTCAACTCCATAAGCATCATTACTATCAAAATTTGCATAATCAAGAATGAGTAGTGTTGGATTGTTTTGATCAAAATAGCCTATTCTATTAATTTCATCTTCAATTTTTCTATAAAAACCACCAAATGTTATATTACCTTTATTTATTTTTCTGTTATAATTGAGTTCGACCGAATTAGTAAACTGCGGCCTTAAGTTTGGATTACCAACGATAATAATCTGGGGAGTACTAATCCGTCGTATAGGATTAATCTGGTTTAGTGATGGCCTATCAATTCGTCTACTAAAACTTAATTGATACGAGTTTTTCTGCTCTTCGTCGGGTGTGTATTTTAAAAACCCAGAAGGAAATACATTAAAAAGATGATCTTTAAAACTATCCTGTGGTTCCTCTACTTCATTAAATTGAGTCGTTACGCTATAATCTTCTAATCGAACCCCTACATTATATTGCCATTTATTAAAATTTTGACTAAACGTTGTATAAAATGAATAGATATCTCTATCATAAGAAAAAGTTGAATTTCTAAAATCAATACGACTCGTTTCATAAGAGTTATCGGTACGTCGCAGACGTGTTTCTACTCCAATTTCTACGATTGATTTCTCACTAAGAGGATTTACATAATCAAGATTTACTATCGTATTTGTTCGTTTATCATCAACAACTTCGGTATAATTGTTCACAGGTGAATTTCCTGCAAACTTAAAATCATTAGCAATATCACTTTGTAGCGTATTATAGTCTAATTCGAGTTCTATAGTATGTCCTTCTTTTGCAAACGAATGTAGAAAATCAACATTATAAGTAGAATTTATATTATCTCTTGTTATAGCATCAAATTGCGCAAAATTTGAAGGAGTATCATTAAAAAAAGTAAGTGTTTTTTTACCTTCAGTATCTGCATTAAACAAATTTTGATTGGTATATACAGAAAATGTGTTTCTCTCATTGATGTAATAATCGACACCCGCTTTAAATAGATGTGACGTACGACCATTATAATTTTTGGTTAATTGATTCGTTTGCTCTACCGTCCTAGTGACTGTACCATCTGTTACTTGCTCACCAAAACGATTGCCATAACTACCATAAAAATTAGTTTTCCCTGTTCTATAATTCAGACTTAATGAATTGTTGAATCGTGCTTTTTCTCCAAAAGTTACTCCAGAACTTATTGATCCGTTAAACCCTAAACGGGTGCTCTTTTTTAGGATGATATTAATAATTCCACTCATACCTTCGGGATTGTATTTTGATGAAGGATTAGTAATCAATTCTATGGTTTTAATTGATGTAGATGGTATCTGTTGTAATAGATCTGTAGTGCTAATATTGGTTGGTTTTCCATCAACCAGAATACGAACATTCTCATTTCCACGAAGAGAGATTTCACCATCCTGATTAACACTTACCGAAGGAATATTGCTCATGATATCACTAGCCGAAGCACCGGCAGTAGTTAAATCTTTTCCTACATTAATTACCTTTCTATCAATCTTTTGTTCAATAGTTGAACGTTCGGCTGTAATTTCGACTCCCTCAAGAGCGACAGCTTCTTCTTCTATTAAAATGGTCCCAAAATCGATTTTATTGTTTGATTTGGTGATTGTAACACCCTTTGTAACTGTTTTGAACCCAATAAACTGAACTTCAAAATCATATGCTCCAAAAGGAATTTTATCTACAAAAAATACTCCCTTGTCATTTGTAATCCCACCAGTTGTGATCTTATCTCCAGATTTAACAATTACGTTCACATAAGGTATAGGTTCTTGTGTATTTTGATCTAATATTTCTCCCGTAACTGTACCTGATTGTCCATACATACCTATAGAAATAAGGAAAAGGAATATAAATGCATGCTTTTTATTCTTTAAAAGGTAAAGTAACATTGTTTTCATAAAGTTCATTCTCAAAAAAATTATGGTTTAAGCGGCTAAATTATAAGAAGAGTAAACCCGTATAAAAAAAGCAGACAGAAGCAGTATAAGCGATGCTATAGATTAGGTTACAGCCGATATATGATTTTGTCTACGGTAAATAGATTTTCGGCACCACAAACCTGCAGTTTGGTGTCCTATACTAACTTGGGTTCTTTAAATTTGTACCTTTACAATCAATAGAAATAGAAAACGATATGCTACATAAAATCCAAAGCTTTCTGGAAGTTTCAAGATTCAAGTATCTTATATTTGGGCTTTTGATTTTTGTCTTTTCCGCTTCTACAGCTAGTTGGTATTATGCAACAACTGAAGAATTGTTAATCACTTACAGTATAAGAGCTATTCTGCAAATTGCCATGTCCTATGTGATTATAGAATTCTTAATTGTACATCTTCTAAATAAAGGTAAAGTCCTGATTTTTTGGATATCAATCATAATAACATTACTTACTTTTTACCTTATTTGCACCTTAACATATATACATTATTTTGAACCTACCTTCCCTGCAACGTATGTAAATTATATAAAACGTTTTACTGATACTTCACTTCTAGGGAGGTTTACCAACATAGGTGAATTTATATCAAAATCATTGTATTTACTATATCCAACATTTTTGATTCTGGTATTAAAACTTTATACAGAGAAGCAACGTTTACTAAAGTTAAATGAACAGAAAAAAACAACCGAACTTGCTGCTTTAAAAAATCAATTAAACCCTCATTTTTTGTTTAATACATTAAATAATTTACATGCATTAGCCTTAAAAAAGTCTGATGACACTACCAAAGTAATCCAAAAGCTTTCTAATATCCTCGATTATATCTTATATCGCTGTAATGAAAATTATGTATCATTAGATAAAGAGATTGATTTAATCGAGAACTATTTATCCTTAGAAAAAATCCGTTATGCCGATAGAGTAAAAATCTCTTTTAGTAAGCATGTAACAGGACAGGAAAAAATAGCTCCTTTATTATTGCTCACATTTATCGAAAATGCTTTTAAACATGGTGTTAAAGAAGAAATAAATCAAGCAAGTATCGAAATCAACATCTCTAAAAAGGGAGAGCAATTAGTTTTTAATGTAAAAAACAGTAAGCCGATGGGAGTTGATATTTCTATGAATAAAGATTCTATAGGTCTTAAAAACATAAAAAAACAATTAGAATTACTGTATCCCAAAGCATATGATTTGATTATTGAAAACAAATCAAATTCATTTTCTGCTAATCTTAAATTAGATATTATATGAGCTATACATGCTTAGTTATAGACGATGAACCTTTAGCCAGAGAATTAATCGAAACGTATTTAAATAAGCTTCCGGATTTTGAATTAATTGCTTCGTGCTCAAGCGCTATAGAGGCCAGTTCGATATTAAATACAACAAAAATAGATTTACTTTTCTTAGATATTGAAATGCCTGTATTAAAAGGGACCGATTTTTTTAAAAACCTTGTATACAAACCCCAGGTAATTTTTACTACAGCTTATCGCGATTATGCAGTAGATGGATTTGAATTAAATGCTGTAGACTATTTATTGAAACCTATATTTTTTGAACGCTTTTTCTTAGCTATTCAGAAGTTTTTAAAACAGGAAAGAAAATCGATTTTGTCTGATTCTTCAGAAGATACTACCAATAAGAAAACGGACTTTGTTTTTGTAAACAAAGCCAAAAAACAAATAAAAGTACTTTTTGATGATGTTCTGTATATTGAAAGCTTAAAGGATTATATTAAAATTCATTTAGAGAATGAAGCACTAACGATTAAAGAAAGTATCTCTAGTTTCGAAAAACGTATTGATAAACGTTTTATTCGTTTACATCGTTCTTATATTGTAAATAGCGAAAAAATTACAGCATATACAAAAAATGATGTAGAAATAGGAAGAATTGAAATTCCTATTGGAAACAGTTATAAAGATAATATGCTAGCTTTTTTTAAATGACTTGTATAAAATTTTCCTACAAAAAACAGGTATACAAATATCAAAACAACTTTAAAAACCTATTCTAAATACTTATTTTTTTAATTCCTCTAGTGCGAAAAATGGATTTTCATTAAATTCTTTCCAATCCTTCTTTAGCTGTTTATATAGCTCGTCAATTTCGGTGAAATCAATTTTTAAATCATCTTCTGATTTTTTGAGTTCCAGAATATACTCCATAAGTTCATAGCAGAGCGTAAATTGGCCACAGGCGATTAATGTATCCATTCTATTTTTGGCAATATCCTTTTTATCCCACCATAATGTTGTTGGAGTTTCTGATGCGGTTAATCCTATACTCATTAACAATTTGCTAGGTGCAGGTTTTATCTCCTTATTATAATTTGGTTCATTACCAGAATAAGGTGTTTTTTGACCATTTAGCTTGTACACTGTGGTAGTTATACGTTTATTTTGAAGTGAATATTTAGAATAAAACAAATCATAATTAAGCCTGCGCATTTGTTTCAAGAAAACATCATTGATCATTTTTACTGCAGATGTTAATCGATTTGTAAGCATCTGTTGCACCAATCCAATATCTAGTTTTTTAAAACTCAGGATGTCATCTACAAGTGGTTCTGGCACATTTTTTTTAAAAAGAGATGCCATCTTACTTTTAAAAAATTTCAGTACAACCGAGGCAAATCCCCCCAATATAGTAAGCGTTAAACCAATACCAATTAATATACTGCCAATGATATAGATTGCAGGCCATGCACAATCATCACAACTATTGAAAATTTTCATCGAATTTATTGCTACCATAAGTACTCCTATTACAAGAAGTATCCAATACAATGGTTTAATCCTGAAATATGCTAAGGCTTTCGCTACAAATTGTTTTAAAGAAACTCCTTTTTTCTCAAAACTATTATCCTGATGCCAGGGCACCATTTTAAAACTTCCAACATCATTTACGATGATAAGACTAAGTGCATTTTTCATTCTCTCATTAATTCGAATCATACTACCTACCCCTTGATTATCAGCAATACCACCATCCATGATCCCTACTCCATCAATAAATCTATCGAGGCTTTTCAATGCTTTATAATCTGTAGTATTATGATCTTTAAAGTAATCATCCGGGAATTGTAACGGTTCAAACCCAAGAGGAAAACAGGAAGATGAAGCGATAATATCTCCCAACTGCACTTTAAATTTAAGCTTTTCTACAGATGTATTAGAAAGTGGGGAGTTACCAAAAACCCCTGTGTTTTGAAACCTATACGTAAGTCCAAACGAAAAATCTGTAGCATTGTAACATACTTGCTTTAAATGTTTTGATGCCGGATTCTCAAACATAGAAAAATCACCCTTAAAAACTTCCATTTCGGCATATGTCAATGCAAATGCATTAATCAAGGAACGTGTCTTGTATGCATTGTTTTTCCATACGGTATCATCTTCCAGCTTCTTAATTGCCCGATCTAATAATCTATCATTTTTGGGTTCAAAGGTTTGGTAAAATTCTTTAAAAAATTCTGTAAAACTGTGTTTCGTATCCTGTGCAGATTTGGCATAAGCCACTGCCAAAAGAGTCCCGCCACTAACAGAACTTAGAGCTTCTACATACTCTAATAGAGGTTTTTCTTTAAATTTGACTTTATTTAAATATGAGAGTATTCCCAAAGAATAGAATGTTGCTCGATAACCACCACCGCTAAAACACAAGCCTATATTTTGAAAAGGAATAAAGGTACTTTCGGTACTACTATTGTCTTCACTCATAATTCCAGAATTTTATAGCATAATTTTAATAAAATTTAATGTGGGGAATTAAAAAATGACGATTATGATGTTTAAACTTAAGATGAACTTATATAGCTAACAATAGGTAAAAATACCTGTTTTTAAGCAAACATACTATAAGTAGTTTTTTTTATTGAATACAATCCTGTATTGCTTCATCCAAAATCGCTATTCCTAAATCTATTTCTTTTTTACTTATTGTTAATGGAGGAGCAATTCTAAAAACACTTCCGTAGCCTTTCATTCGAACTATATTCATATTTAACCCTAATTCCAGGCATCTACTGCATATTTTTTGACCCAGATCATCATCTGGCACCTTTGTTTCCCGATCCTTTACAATTTCAACACCTAATAAAAGTCCACTACCTCTTACATCCCCTATACATTCATATTTCTCATGTAGCTGTAGCAATTGCTGTTTTAAGTACTTCCCTTTTTCTAAAGCATTTTTGGCTAATTGTTGTTCATCGAGTATTTCGAAAGCAGCCGAGCCAAAAGATGCACAAAATGGATCGGATACGTGAGAAGTCACATAAACAAACCCTTTTTTATAACATTCTTCCTCTATTTCTGCTGTGGTAACCATTGCTGCCAAAGGAAGTCCTCCTCCTAGTGTTTTTGATAAGGTTAAGAAATCGGGAACAACATCATATTGTTCAAAAGCAAAAGTTGTCCCCAGACGTCCTAATGCCGTTTGAGCTTCATCAAATATTAGTAATAATCCGCGTTCATCGCATAGTTCTTTTAACCTTTTAACATAGTCGGGTTTTAATTCTATCATCCCAGCAGCACTCAATAAAGGTTCGGCTATTAATGCAGCGTATTCACCAACCGATTGCTGATCGGCCATTTTCATACCTACCTCCAGGCAAGTATGATCACAACTCCCTTTACAATGTGCAATTGGGCAACGATATTCATAAGGTGCCGGTATCATCAAACTACCCGACATCGCAGGTCCATATCCTTTTCTTGTTTTTGAATAGGTATACGATTGTGCTCCGGCCGTCATACCATGCCAGGACCCTGAAAACCCTATGATTTCAAAACTGCCAGTAACTAATTTTGCCATTCGTATTGCCACTTCATTCGACTCGGATCCTGTATTTAGAAATATACATTTGGATAGGCTATCGGGGAGTTTACTTGTTAATTTTTTGGCAAGATCAATAACCGGAGGAGACAAAATAGAACTTAGTAAATGAATCGCTGTATCACCTGACTTTTCTAATATTTCAACAAACTTTGGATGATTATGTCCAAATACAGAACACATTTGACCAGAAGTAAAATCCAGAATGGCATCTCCTTTTTTATTATAGATATAGCTTCCAAAAGCTTTTTCGGCAATAAAAGGTGAAAACTCACCACAATACCGTATTAGTGTTTCCTGGGCTTCTTCTACTTCTTTTGGGTTTAAATCTTGCATAACGTTTTACTTTTGATAGCAAGTTCGATCAATTTTAAACCCTAAAATTGTAAAATTCAATCATTTTTAACCAGGTCGGCATATTTTTTTGGGATCATCCCAACATTCATTTTAAAGTATTTATTAAAATGACTTTGGTCAAAAAAGCCCGTATCATAAGCAATATCAGTAAAACTATCTCTCGTCTTTATGTATTCTTTAGCTTTTTCTATTCGTAGGTTTTGTAGATAGCGAATAGGCGAAATCCCAATATTGGTTTTAAAAAGACGTTGAAAATGACTATCACTTAAACAGGTTAGATCCAATAATTCTTCTACCAATATGGTACGATTATAATTATGCTCAAAATGTACCAGTGCCTTTTTTAAAATAAGTTTTGACTTTGTTGAATTAGCACTAGTACTAATCAAAAAATGCTTAAATACATCCGGCACTCTGGTTTCTTCACTATTTGTAGCACCCAAATTCTTCTTATTGGTATCCCTGATCGATTCGAACCAGGCATCAAAATGATGTTTATACGAATAGCAATTCTGTATTATCGTTAGGCCTAATCTGTTACTGGAAATAGTATTGAAAGAGTATAATTTTGGAACCCGTATCACCTTATAATGAAAAAAGTTCTCTATTAATGTCTGGTGTGCCACATAGGGAGGGATTACGACCAAATCACCTGCTTTTAAGGTAAATATAGCATCTTTACATATAAGATTCGAACTTCCATTTATGATATAAGAAAATGTATAGCGATCCGGATGCAAATGCATCGGAAAAAAATGTCTTTTATCATAACATATGGTCGCACATTCCATGTTATAGGTAATTTATAATACGAAGGTAAGTAAAAAATATACGTACTCTTAACATAAAATTAGTCATTATAACGACAATACCAGTGTTTCTTAAATTGAATTTTTGAGCATTTCTATTTTAGAAATTGAAGAATTCTTAAGTATTGATAATGAAGATCGCGGACCTCAAACACGCGCTATTTTTATCAATTTTAGGTAGAAAACCCGCTATAAATTGGGGGTTTTAACTCTTTTTAATTGATTATGAATTCTATAACTTTAGTAAAGCTAAATATGGACTAACGGTATTCTAAATCTGTTATTATGAATCCAGCTTCTATCGATGAAGTAATCGAAAAATTAGAATCTATTCTACAGTGGTCAAAAGAACACTCTAGTCGAGTGGGCTATTTCGCTAGTTTATATTTGCGAGTAACCCAAACCATTAAAAACAAATTAGGTACCGGGTATTTTGATGATGATAAACGACTTGAAGAGTTAGATATTCATTTTGCAGCGCGCTATTTTAAAGTAGTTGAACAATTTCAAAATAATGATCCTACCATGCCCAAAGCATGGGCAGTTGCTTTTAATGCAATATCTGATCATGAGCTCATTATTGTTCAACACTTATTATTAGGCATGAATCCACATATCAATATTGATTTGGGAGCTGCTGCTGCAGAAATTGCTCCTGGAGCAGCTATTCATGATCTGCATGATGATTTTCAAAAGGTAAATACTATTCTTGCATCTATTATCCCAACTGTTCTGAAGGAGTTAAGTGAACTTTCTCCATTATTATACTTATTAGAGGATATTGCAAAAAAAGAAGAAGAGGCGATTATTAATTTTAGTATGAAAATCGCACGAGATTTTGCCTGGAAACTCGCTACCGAACTAGCGCCTCTTACCATACAAGATCAACAAGTCGTTATTGAACAAAAAAATGTAGATATAGCCAAGGTAGGTGAAAAAATTATTGACCCTGGTTTTTTGGCATCCTCTGTTTTGAAGGTTATTAATTCTGTAGAAGTAAAAGATGTCGATCAGATTATTGACACCCTAAATGCTGGAAACGAATTACTTGAATTAATAGAACAAGAACAAGGTATCATACTAAGTCCAGAAGCGCTTAAGAATGCTCCTAACCAAATATATTACTTTCGAATAGCAAAAGGAGAATGGACCGGTAATTTTAATTTTAAAATAAAAAGCTGGTCTAAAATGCTAAGAGCTTCGATTAGTATTAAAAATAAGATATTGCTTACTATGATGGGGTTATTTCAAAAAATAGTTGGAGATGCGGCTATCAAATCAATTATTACTCCTTTACCAGATGAAGGAAAAGCAGGTGTTGCCAAAAATGATTTCCGAATTCATAAAGGTTGGTTTACCCTTTTTATTTCTAAAGAAGATTACCTTTTATCTCCTAATGGCAAAGGAGTAATTGTAGATGCCCATGTTCGTTTTGGACCTTTTTCTTTTTTGTTTAGAGAACATGATGTGTATCCTGCTGTGATTTATGATAATGGGCTCAAAGCATTGTATCATATTGATTTGTTAGGCACCCAATTTGTTGGTGATTATACTGTTCGATCAGATCAAAAGCAGGTGCATTCGGTTTTAGAGAATGATTGGGCAAAAGCAGTAGAAATCTTGAATAAGCAATGATAGTTTATACTATTACATAGTAACAATAGTATACATAATAAAAAAAGCCCATCAATAATGATGGGCTTTCATTAAACTTGAAAGTATTAGATAACTTTTACGTTTACCGCGTTTAATCCTTTGTTACCTTCTTGTAGATCAAATTCAACTGCGTCGCCTTCACGAATTTCGTCTACTAATCCAGAAATGTGTACAAAATGATCTTTGTTAGCACCTTCTTCAGTGATAAATCCAAAACCTTTAGCGTCATTGAAGAATTTTACTGTTCCTTTATTCATTGTAATGTAATTAAATTTATTATATAATTTGTTTTGCAAAGATGGTGTCAATTATTTGATAAATAACAAATTAATTCATTAATTTTCAATTATATATCAAATTGACAGTAAAACCCTACTAAACAGAAACTGTCATTATCAAAACACAAAAGTCATTTAATAGAGTTCCATATATCCAAATATATTTTCCAGTTAGCTCCTACTTTTTTCCAGACGATTACATATTTACCTTTCCAGGTAATTTCTTCTCCATCAGCTTTTTTTGTAGTGCCTTGATAGGTACCATAATCATATGCTTCATTACCAATGATTTTAATTTCAATTGGATCTATTCTATGATTAATGATCTTTATTCCTTCAGGAAGCCTCCAATAGCCTAATATACCTTCAGTTCCTTCAATAATTTTTAGATTATTAGGGAATATTTTAGCATCCTTGGTATACGATTCACCGATCATTTTATAATCTGAAGTATTTACATATTTAGAAAAGTTTTTGCCGTTTTCTAATATTTGTTTGATCTCTGCTTTTTCTCCGATATAGTTTTGCCCAATTGCTTGATTGCAAATAAATATCAGAAGTAAAATTGATAAAAATGATTTCATTTTCTATTTCTTTTGTTGTCTATAGAATATCTTACTAACTACTTTCCATTCTCCATCTACTTTTAACAAATTCATATAATCAATAAATGTAAATGTCTCATATTCTATTTCAAGTTTTGCTTGTGCTGCATTTCCTGTTATATCTATAGTAGTAATCTTTGTTTTCCTGTTTTGTTTCGGTCCGGGCTTCATTACTTTTTTAAAGAATTCTAAAGCATTTACCTCTTTGTAACCGTCTTTTGAAATAAATTTCATCGTAGCATTGGTGTGAAATGCTTTTTTTAAGGTTTCAAAATCATTGTTTGTACCACCATCCAGGTAATACGTTACGGTCTTTTCTACAAGTGTTTTATCAGATTCTTGAGCAAAAGTTAATGAAGAAGTACTAATGCATACGAGTAGGATATAAAGTATTGTTCTCATCTGTTTATTTATTTTAAGTTATTTATGATTTGTTTTCTGAAGCATTGCTACAACTTGTTTTGCCACGGATACAGAAGCTGTAGGATCCTGTCCGGTAATTAATCTACCATCTACAATATAATGATTATCCCATCCTTTTTTAGAATAGGTAAAATTTCCACCATTTTTAGTAATGGCCTCTTCAATAGAAAAGGGAAAGGTTTTATAATACGCTTTATTTTTATTTTCAAAAGCATCAGCAAAACCATTTACCTCTTTTTCTTCATACAGATATTTTCCATTTGTAAGCTTTAAATTTACGATTCCTGCGGTTCCGTGACAAATGGTTGATACAATTCCTGTATTCTCATAAATTTCCCTTGAAATACCCTGTATAGCTTTATTCTCAGGAACTCCAAACATAGCAGCCCCACCACCACTATAATAGACTGCTTTATAGTTTTTTGCATCAATAGCTTCTGGTGAGTACGTATTTTTAAATAAATTCATAAAATCTTTGTCGTCTAAATATTTTTTTTGAATAGGATCTGAAGTATTTATATACCCTATCGGAATTTCGCCACCTTCTGGGCTTACAAAATCAACCTGATAACCCGATTTTATAAATACATCATAGGCCAAAACGATTTCTGCAAAATGATTTGCAGTTTTCAGATCTGTATTACCGTAGGTGCGTTGATTAGAGGTAACAAACAAAATCTTATCTTTTGAAGAAGCCGAACACCCCAAAAAAAGAAAAATCATCAAAAATGGTAGTATACAATTTCTCATACTGAATTAATTTTCAGCAAATTTGAAAAATCATTACCTGTATAGGTTTATGTATTATAAATCAGAAGTACTGATTTATAAATTAGAACTATGCTACTTCTTTTTTATAGGCCGCAGGAGTTTTACCCACTATCTTTTTAAAGGTAGTGTAAAATGTTGATTTCGAATTAAACCCACATTCATAACCAACAGCTTCTGTAGTGTAATTGTCTTCATTAATCAAAAGTTGTTTAGCTTCTTGGATTCGATATTCATTAATAAATAAAGGGAAGCTTTTGCCTAGATTGTCATTTAGAAATTGAGATAAATAGTGTGGTAAAACATGTAGTTGTTTAGAAACATCTGCAAGTTTTAAATCTGGATTTTTAAATAGCTCCTTTTCTTTAATCATCCTATCTAATTTGATTTGAAACTCACTTGCTTCATCAAGATCAATCTTTTTATCAGCATATTTAATCGTTTCTTCAAAAAACAAAGACGTTTTATTTCTTTTCAATACCCAAAATAAAATGAAAAGGAAAAATACAAACGAAAACGAAAGTGCACCTACAATATACGATGTATAAGATCCGATATTATAACCCATCCAGATAATAGATACTCCACCAAATACACTTAACACCCAAATTTCTATTTGTTTGATTTTATGTTCTTTGGAAAACAATGTATTAAAAACCGATTTTAATCGAATCGCCGTACATACGATATACAACAACCATTGCAAATAAATGATTTTGACAAAGTTTCCTGACCATAATCTTTTATGTTCCCAATAGGGATATATAACACTTAATACAATGACTACTACCAAAGCGGGAATAACATGAAATAACCACCAGCCTTTACGTTTAGATTCAACTATCAGACTTTTGGTATATAGGTACAAAAAAGGACCTATTAGAACACAAGCCGAAAGTCCTATTTGTATAAATACTTCAGATAATTCTGGATTAAAATAAAAGAAAACAGATTTTAGTATTCGTACACTTAATACAAATAAAAGTGCTGATAGGAAATAATTAGATAATCCTCTCTTTTTAGAAAAGAAAGCAAAATAAAAACTTAATAAAAAACCATTTAACGCTCCTAGTGCACTAAAAAGAAATAATAATTGACGTTCTAAATCCATGAAAATATAAAAAGTAAACCCGTTGTGTATTTTAAAATCAATACTATAAAAAACCGTCAATTCGAGTGGTTTTTCATAGTGACCTCTCGACTGCGCTCGAGATGACGTAGAGAAAAACTGTATCGAGAATAGCTTTTTTGACCCCAAATCCTTGTCATCCTGAGTGTATCGAAGGACTCTATACGCTTCTTCCTATGACCGAAGCACTCGAATTGACGAATTTGGTATTCAAAAATATCAAAATGCACAACAGATAAAGTAAATATATAGCAAATATTTAAAAATGATTTATAATTTTCATTTCCATTACAGATACATTACCTCTATCTTACTATTCTTTGTAAATTCTGGAATCACATACTTATTTTACCATTTTGTGAGTATACTGTAGTTGATTAAACTACACCAGTTCACGTCTTAATTCATTTAAGGAGATGTTGCTATTGATTAACCTGGTTATCACTTCTTCACGAAATTCATCCAGATCATCATAATCATAATATTTGGCCCACTTGTAGGTTTCGAGAAGGTTTTTGATTTGCTTGATAAGTTTTCGGGTTGCATCTGCAGAACGTAGCACGGCAACCTGATCATAATCAGGGTTATCTTTATGCATATAGCTGACCTTTTTGGTTTCAAAATCGACCGAAATATAGTAGGCATCTACATCGGGATCCAGATTTTCTCTAAAATCCACCCAATCTGCATATCCCAATCGTAAGTCGTCAATTTCTGGAGGAAAATCAGACACTAGTCTCCATTGGCACTTTGCAGCTCTACCCCAATGGTTAGACATTCTATATACTCCATGTTTTGTATAATAATAGGTACTCCCCGACTCACTTCTGTAATTTGGTTTTCTTCTCGTGATTTCGCGTAGCGAAGCTCCTCTGAATACACAATACGTTTTATTAAAGAAGTTATAACGCGTGTATACCTTAACGTGTTCTTTTTCCTGATGTTCCAAATGCATGTTTTTTTCCCGGTGGCAAAGAAATCACAATTTTTTCAGAAAGTAAAAACAAGTTTTTAACATCTATTCACAATACTGTTTTCTTACTCTTGTTGTCTTGAGATATCAACCTTACATAAGATTAGAGTATCATATAACAGTAAAATTACTATTAAAAAAGGGGGATTCAACCTACCTATAGTAGGTATTACACTCTTTTATGAGTACTGTTTGTATGCTAACTTTGATCGATGAGTTTAGATCTTTAAAATGATAAAGTGAACATAATAGTCAATTGGCTTTTGATAAGCTTATCAAACGAGAAGTAAAGAGAAGTCCTGTTGCAGGGACTCATATTTTTGAATTAGCTTGATTCTAAAAAAGCATCTTGTTCTGTAACAAGATGCTTTTTTACTGGCGTGTACCTTATTAATCCAGGGTATAACTACTATGCATTTTCATAAAATGTCAACGCTCTAGAAGGACATTTTTCGATCTGATTTTTTAATGCTTCAGAAGTAGCCATCTCTGGTCGGATCCATGGTTTTTCCTTAGGTTGGTATACCTCTGGTAAGGTCTTTACACAAACACCCGCATGGGTACATTTTCCAGGTTTCCAAACTACTGTAATCTCTCCGTTGTTGTATTCTTTTCTAATCTCGTTTGCCATGATATAATGATTTAAAGTGTGGATTATACTACTATTTAAAGATATAGCTTCCTTTTAAATACAATATAAAACCGAATGGTTTTCTTAGCAAATCCGAATCATATTCGATAATTAATCAATATACACTATTTTATTAGGCTCTTTCAGGCTTCATTTCTTAGATCGATTCTAAATTCAGGATGTAACGTTTTTGGATATTATTCTTCTAATAGATATTAGTTTTTAGATTATTAAGAATGAAAAAGGAATTCTTTACTGCTGCTAAGGTATATGTAAGTACCTGGATATTGATCGTATTATTGTTCCTTTCATTATCATTACGAGCAGATATTAGTTTTAAAAGATCTGCTGAAAGCTTACTAGAAGTACTTCCGAATGCCACATTTTTAATAAGTGCTCATATCGCATTTGCCATTTTTTATATACTCTTTTTACTCATTCGATATTTCATAAGAATATACCGTCGTAAAGGTTTTATTATTATGGGAAAGCAAGTAGTATTTGGTGTAATAATTCCTTTTTTTATCCTATTGGGCATCTATAAAGCTATTATATATACTAACAGTACAGAAGAGTTCACTTATGAGTGGGATCATTCTGTAGAAAACACTAATGACACTACAAATGATCTTTATAAAACCGATGGGAAACATCGCGGAATGAGTGTATTTGGTTGGGGTTCTCATAACAAAAAATCTATTGCTACACTAGTAAAAAACAATGTAGAGTGGGTGGCTGTTATTCCTTTTTTATACCAGAAAGATCAACATACCATACAAATGAATACTCCAAAGGCTATTGGGCAATGGTCTAGCAGAGATTCTGTTTTTATCAACAGTATTGCACAACTGCAAGCAAAGGGAGTTTATGTACACCTAAAACCACATTTATGGATGAGCGAGGGCTGGCGCTCAGATATTTCATTACCATCTGCCATCGACTGGGATACCTGGTTTGACTCTTATCGTAGTAATATGATCCATTATGCACACATGGCTCAAAAAACAGGGGTTAAACTATTCTGCGTAGGGACCGAGTTACGATCATCAGTACAACATCAGCCAGATCGATGGAAAGCCCTGGTACAGGAAATCAAGACTATATATCATGGCAAGCTTACGTATGCCGCCAATTGGGATGGAGAATTTAAACATGTCGATTTCTGGCAAGAATTAGATTATATTGGTATACAGGCTTATTTCCCGATTACTAAGAAATCTCACCCCGACCTGGTTACCTTAAAAAAGGGATGGGGTACTCACATCACAAAATTAGAAGCCTTATCTCAAACACACCAGAAGCCAATACTATTTACAGAAGTGGGGTATAAAAGTGAAGCTTCTGCTGCAATACAACCCTGGGAGTGGCAATCTCTCTTTGGTATCCTATATCAGAAAAAATCTGATCGTACCCAACAGCTTGCATACCAGGCTTTATTTGAATCATTATGGGATAAAGAATGGTTTTCGGGTATGTATATATGGCAATGGGACACCAGAACTTCTATCGATAGTGCACCTACAAGCCTGGATTTTTCACCACGCTACAAACCAGCACAAAATACTATTGCACAATGGTATGCCTGTCAATAAATACAGAAACTAATACCTAACGATAACAATCTGAACACCTCATTACCATACGATAAGATCAATTTACTCGGTTATTATTTTATGTGTATCACATTTTCTAAGCATACGTAACTCTTCGGTACCAACTACAATATTATTAGCTATAAAAGTGTTGGCATTATCCAGCTTTACGATAGTGTAGGTTTGTTGTGCCGTATCAATTTCTTTGATATTTACAATTTTCACCGCACCAGAAATGGTGCGTATTATACTTCCTTTTTGAAGTTGTTTAACATCATCAAACCGATATGCCATCTGTGTTTTCTCGGGAGAATAAGACAACCAATCTCCAGAAGAAGATAAAAGTGGATGATCGCGGGTACAGGTAATCGTCGAACCATCAGATAACCAAAGAGTAATCAAAGTATCATGCATCGGACTTGCCAGTTCTTGAATCGTTGTAGCAATATAGCTATCTGTAACTTGATGATAAGAAAGCACTTGCTCTCCCGGTAGTATCTTTTCTATTGGTTTTTGAGTATGATCTGCCATAGTAATCAAAGTCCCTTTAGCAAAACAGTGTACGTCGATCCCATCAAAATAGATTTCAGAAAGTACTGTATCCTCATATTTATCTCCCGGATATACCTCCATAATCTCAAATTTCATGGTCCAGGGTGGTAAACTTTTTGAAGTAATATAATCTATGCTTTTATCCAATTTACCTATCGGATCTACTTTAAAATGTTGTGCCGCCCGCTGATCGGTAAGATTTAGAATGGCATAGGGTTTATCCTTAATATACACTTTAAGTTTTTTCACACGGCTATTATTTCGCCAGGCAGTTTCACTTTTCACATGTCCATTTACAACGATAATTTCTGTTATCCGCGGCCTTCCCTGGTAAAAACTATATTCGAGATACTCTCCTACTCCATATCCCGGTACTCCTTCTGCCCATGCGTTTTTATAGTTAAGATCCATTGCATTTTCTGCGCGATAATTTATATTACCCTGATCTGCCAAATGTGATGATGCTGTTTCTTTAAACGGCCCACCACCACAATACCAACTACACCCCTGGCCTTCAATATCCCAATAATTAGTCATTGTTTCATCAACCATCTTATCTAATTCTGCTTTCTCTTCCTGGGTAAGGTCTTCTTTTTTTAGTCCTTTTGACATGCGTTCCCAAATGGCTTCACAAGCTTTTCTGTTTCTGTTAAATTCCTTTTCATCTGTAGTATTCAAGTCCAGTACTTCGATACGTGTTGGCGTGAGCACCTTTATTTCCTGGGCATTAGAAAAAAGTGTGATGAGTAATATGATACAGGTAAGTGTATTTTTCATAACATGTATGGTATATCATTGGTATGCACTACAAATATATTATTTATTACATCCACTACCTCCCCTGTTTACCGTGATAAATTAACGTTAACAATCGTATCTCAGGGTTCGGTTTCCTTCGAGGGCAGGTTCTTTCGGTTTGGCTCAGGAAATACATAGCTGAAATCCTTTTACCATAAAAAATGTTATCAACATCCTTTCTAAATCTTATACAGATGTATGTTACATACCTCTTGTTAAATCAACGCTTCCATGTAAACACAACAGCCTATAGTAGTGTTGAGAAACCAATAATTTCCACACTACCAAAAAGTGAAAATTATTATTTATTTACGGTTTATACTTCGATTTTATGTTTCTGTAAACAATTAAAAAGCAATAACTAACTCAACTGTTTTTTAAATAGTTTTGGATCATCATTAACCAAATTCTTAAAATCTTACACAATGAAAAAATCCATTTTAAAATTAGGCTTGTTTGCTTTTTTCTCCGTTACTTTTATAGCATGTCAAAACGATGGTCTTGATGCTCCCGAAGCACAAGAGGTACAAAATGCAACTGTTCAAGATGCTTCAAAACAGTTTGTAAGCGTAAAAGATGTATCAAACGATCCTACGATGCCACAATTAGTAGAAAAACTGATACATCAAAACAATCAGGCAACTGCCAAAAGGGTTGGATGTACATTAGATAGTGATATCGGATGCGGTAGTGATGCTTCGGCAGAGATCGAAGAATATGTAAATCTTTCTAACTGTATTTCTTTTAGCAAAGGAACATTGATCATCCCTATTCAATCCAGACAGTTTACCTATAACTATTCATATTATATCGATGGAGACGGAGATATAAACATGGATCAGTATCAATATCAATTCGACTCTCATGTGGCAGATATCGCACAGCGAATAGCTCCTAATAAAATAGCACTGGTAAGTGCTAATGCGTCTAATGGTTGCGGAAGAGGTTGGAAAGTAGCTAATATCACGTATACTGTTATTCTCGGCAATTAAGATTCATCTTGATCTTGCTATAAGACAACACATGACAAGCCCTATATATCTGTTTGATGTATAGGGTTTTTCTATTAAGCATCACGATATCCAAAATGTAATTTGTTATCTAATTCTACTCCAACTCCAACATAAACCACTTTCATATCCTCTATCCATTTTAAATGATAAGCATTTTGTTCATACCGTATCGTGAGTTGATACGTACCTAACGATACTGCATTATCATCAAAATAAGTGACCTCATAATCACCTTCAAACTGTTGAGTTGTATTGAGATCATCCTTTTTCTTTCCCTTACCTGTACCAGAAGTCACCACATCATTTTTAGTATGACACCAAATAGCTTCAATACCAAAAGGGGTTTTAGAGTATACAGCAGTTCCTATTAAACTCATCTTTTATATATTCTTATTATTTAGTAATCTATACATAAATCAAAGACTATGGCCTAGTGTAGTTGTAAATATGATCAAACCTAAGAAAATTATATGACACGAGTATACTCCTAAAAGTTGAAAATATAATAAAAGATTCATTATTTTAGTACTATAAATACTTCGATAAGTGGGTTAATCTAAGAGACTCAACATAAAACTATGGTTAGCATGAAAAACAACTCAGGTATACGTGCAAAATATCTTTTGTTGGTATACTTTCTACTCACATTTTTGATTTCGTGGACTGGCCTTGTTTTTATTATGGGTATTGACGGATTTACCGGAAAGAAAGAAGTACCGGATAGTCAAATTCCATTACTATTCTTGGCTATGTGTGCAGGGCCTTTTATAGCAGGGTTGTTAGTTAACTACTTTGAAAATGGTAAAGCCAGTTTTAAACAACTAAAAACTCGAATGGGTAAATGGAAAGTAGGTACCCGATGGTATGTCATAGCTCTTTTTTCTGCTCCGCTACTTTTTGGGCTTACCTATATACTACTCTCTTCATTTTCTTCTAAATTTTCTCCTATCCTTCTTTCTACCGATGATCTTCTCTTTTTAATTCTTGGAGGAATTCTAGGTGGCATCGTAGCCGGTTTTTTTGAAGAAATTGGCTGGACAGGGTTTGCTGTACCAAAATTGAGGGCGCGTTTCAATATACTCACTACAGGGTTAATCGTTGGTGTGATATGGGGAATATGGCATTTGCCTCTTTTTATGGACAAAGATCCCGACGGAGATGTTCCATTAGCTATCTTACTGATCATAAAACTCGTTACACATTTACCTGCTTTTAGGATTTTGATGGTCTGGGTATATGATCACACCCAAAGTTTATGGATCATAATTCTTATGCATATGTCTCTTACAGCAAGTACGATGATATTTCAACCCACAACAACAAAAGGGATTGATATCGTTGTTTTTAACCTTATGTTTACCGCACTGATTTATGTGTTTATGATTATACTTAGGTATCTCACCCTTCGAGTGCCTCAGGGTTCAAAATTGTAGTACTCACCATTCGGCACCACTTCGACAAGCTCAGTGTGACAGTTCAGGGTTCGGTTGGTTTACTAATGTTTAAAAGAAGTAAGATGCAGCTTGAACTCTTTTAAAGTGTCCTGAGTAAACATATAATCTTGTCCCATCAAGTTAATTTTGCACTGACCATCTATTTCGCAAATAGCCGAAATATGACTTGGATTGATATAATGAATAGTTCCCTGGTTATCTTTGATTTCCATAAATTCCATAATCGATATTGTTTTTATTTATCTTCTTTGTTTTTGACAAAAATACAACACACCTGGTTTAAGAATAATGATCCATGTCATTTTTTGATAATAAAATTGTCTGGTTCTTTATACTGGGCTCTCACCCTTCGGCGCCACTTCGACAGCACTTCGACAAGCTCAGTGTGACAGTTCAGTTTGACAGCTCACCCTTCGACTATGCTCAGGGTTCGGGATTCGTTGTTTTATTCGTTTCGAGGGCTGAGCCCTTCGACTAGGCTCAGGAAACACGAAGCCGAAGCCCGGACATTAATAAAGAAAAAAACCATTAGATTTGTATATCAACTACAATCAATACTATTGCAAACTATAGATCATCTTCATGAACTGTATAATCCCTTCTATTTCTGGGGGATTCTACTTATAGCTAATGTAATCATGTTCTTATGTACCATACTGATTAGCTATCTTTGGTCTTCTTTTTATCGACATCAAAAATTACCCATCGAAAAGAAAGATGTTACGCTATCTATTGCAATTATGGTGATTAATGTACTGGTTGCAATTCCTGGATACCTGCTGTTTATCAACTCCAACATTACGTTTACCGATACTAATCTTATACGGGATTTTGTACTACTCTTTGTGGTTGTTGATTTTGTAATGTACATATTTCATTATGCCTCTCACTATGTATGGCCATTTACGTTAGCACATGAAAAACATCATGAGCACTATAGTTTTAATGAGATTAGTCTCTATGTGATGCATCCTCTGGAAGCTATTCTTTTTGGTGGTATACTAACCCTGCTTCCATTGGTAATCTCTCTTAATTTCTATAGTTTTATTTTCTTTCTATTCTTTAATTGGTTGATCGGAGTAGTATCACATCTAAACACATCTTCGAATACCCGAGTTGTACTATTTGGTAATAATATTTTTCATAGAAATCATCACGAATACTCCAAATACAATTTTGGATTTTATACTGTGATCTGGGATAGGATTTTTGGCACCTATTATAGTGCAGATCGTAACTAATTTATCAATTCCAATATTCCTTTAATGAAAAAAGAAAGTATATACTTATGCGCTTTTCTCATTTTCAGAATCCATTTCTGTATTTTGAGCAAGTTGTTTTGCCCAGGAAATGGCATCACTAAGGTTATCAAAACTCTGGAAGCTATTCCTCATAAAGAGCTTTTCTATCAAAGAATTAAAAATTCCTCTCGAGGTATAACTTACCACCCCATACCCTCTTAGTTTATATCCATTTCTAAAAAACTTAACCCAATCACTAGGTTTCACAGAATATAAATTCACACGATTAGATATATATACAATATCTTCTCCGTTATTATCATACAGATGAGCAAACTCTTCGGTAATGGGTTTGGCATGATCCTCCCAGGTAAATAGTACTCCTTCGTTAATCTCTGCAACTACAAAAGTATCAAATAGGTAATAATTACCGCTAGAAAAATTAAATTCGTGTATCGCATCCTTGTAGAAAGGAGAATCCTTTATATATCCCATACTATGTGTATATATTTTAAGCCCCTTTAAACGTCACATTATATAAGTTGTTGTGCCAGTTGTGTGTTTAGATACTCTTTTTGATAAAAATCCTTATCATTCTATGCGAAGGAAGGGCTCAACAGCCTTGCTGTGCTAAGCATTTCGAAATACGTATTGCTTCCAATTATTGAAATAACATACCCGTAGTAATTCTTTTTATAGTGTTCCCTAAATATACAACAGCCATAATATAATAATTAATCTGCAATCTGAAAAAACGAGCTGCATATTTACTCTTATTTATACTCATTATAATTATTTGTGTCTTCTAATATAAAACCAAAAAATAAACCCTACCGTTTCTGTATAAACACAACTTTATATAGTACTACTGCTGGCCATCAAATGTTTAGTCTAAATATTTTCTTCAAAATACAGTACATTATTTACTTGTTAATTTATCATTACAAATAGGTGAAATTTCCCTGTAAATTGAATTGATTTCTTTACATATTCTTAAAATACAAACCGAATCTTATCAGACAGATAATTAGTTATTTAGTAGAAGCATTAACCAATAAAAATATAAAATGAAATTACACTCAAAAATCTTATCAAGCCTATTAGTATTCCTAGTACTACTTACCTCTTGCGAAACTGATACAGAAGAACTACAAATTGTAAAGACTAATCCTTATTTAGAACTAGTGGGTACTGTAGAATATCGTCAGGCTACAGAACAGGAATTAGGTAAACTTGTTCCTACTCAAGCTAAGGCTAATTGTACACTTAGCGGAGATGAAGGATGTAGCGAAGATGCTTCATCAGAGTTCGAACGTTATGTAAAAGAATGTACTACGTATCCTCGTGTATGGCCACCAACAGGAGCTGTTTCTACGCATTACAAAAGTATGATCTATTATGTTGACGGTGATGGAGATATCAATTTAGATCACTATCAAGATGATCTACAGGCACACGTAGACCAATTAACCAGTTCTACCGGAGCTGCTTTTATTAGTGCCAACATTGTATTCTGGACATGTAATGAAAGAGAAAGCAATTCTTGTGTAATAGCTTACACAGTATACCGATAGAGAATTTACAGTATACATAATTAAAGAAGCAGGCTTCTATACGAAGTCTGCTTTTTTTTATTTGATTCTGTAATCATGCCTCTTTTTTGAACATTACTTTTTCCAATGTTTTAATACCTGATTGATATCTGATCGTACTTCTTTTCGGATTTCTTTTTTACGTTTCCCTTTACCAAATTGATCGTCATAATTAGTTTCGGCATGTCGTATATGAGCTTCTACTGCAAGATCAATCATTTTATCATCAAATCCCTTAGCATTTGCTGTACGTCCTACTCTACCACTATATTTCTCACATGCATGTTTTGCAATATCAAACTCCCGTTTTACAGGACAATTGGGGTACCGTCTTCTAATAGCAATGGCAAAATTAATAATATATTCTTTGTCCTGTTGTTCTCGCACTATAGCTGCTTTTCTATTTTTTTCTGCGCGAATATCCTGATCTTTCTGACATTCTATTTTTGCTTTCTCTATTGCCATTTCTTCCACCAATTGTCCTTGTCGCTCATAGCGTTTACGACGTTGATTCCATGCCCATACCACTCCGCATAAGGTAGAATGTTTCTTAGATCTACGGGTCATTGCAGCATCTCCTGGCGGTAACAATACATACCCACCAAACGGAGAACAGCTAAAACAGGTTCCTTTGTGTTTTTCGCTTTCTGCGACAAATGATTTTCCTACAAGAATGCGTTTACCACATTGTATACATCGAAGTTTTTCTTTCTTCGTTAGAAATATATTCTGAGAGGTTGTAGCCAAATATCAATTGTTTTAAAAGAAGGCGAAAATACATTTTTTAGTATTGAATTCATCCTAAAACATCACGTATATTGATACATACTCATTTTCATCTTCTGCTATAAAACCCAAAAGTAAACCCAACTACTTCTGTATATACATAACTTTGAATAGCTGTATCATATTCGATCGGAGCGTTGAATGCTCTCATGAGTTTAATCATTCGATAAAGTTTAGTTCTTGAAATCCGTAATTGTTGTGCAAATTTTTCTGGTGATCCGGTGGCTTGTAAACGAATAAGTTGATCCATTCGTTCTATGATTTTGATATGTTTGATCATACAATCCATATACGTTTCTCTTTATATGTTATACCTAATAACAATCCTTTCCCTTTCTGTAACAGTGAGATTGTTATGCTAAACTATATTACGGTGATATGATTACGTACTCATATCCTATACATACATAGTATTGAGAAAAGATATCGATGAATTGTACTACTGTAGTGTGTTGAATTTTTCATGGTGAGTTGTTTTAACCCTAATTATGCAGTAGAACTATTTTGAAGTAGTTTCAAAGCGTAATAGATTTTCTACTGTATAATCCAGGTTTAAGTTATACTTAAAAATACCACACGGCTTATGGCAATAAAATCATAAATGAGGGAACTCCTCTTTTTGATGAGGGAACTCATTTATTGGTCTATACGTGTTATAACATAAGTAACAAGAAATACCCAATGTTAAGTTTTTGATTTGTAAGAAAAAAAGAAGCACCTGTACTTAAAAAAATGGTACATTGGTTGCTACATATATTGTCAACATGGTAGAACACATAGCACTAAAACTGGCTACCGAAGCTGATCTCTCTGCAATGGTGCAGGTAGGAGATGCCTTATTTGATTACCCTATAAAAACAAATCGAGCCAAAGAATTTTTAAAGGATCCCAGACACCACATGGTATTAGCCTATGATGGTGCACAAATTGTAGGAATGGCCTCGGGGTTTCATTATGTTCATCCCGACAAAGATCCTGTATTCTTTATCGATGAAGTCTCTGTACTGGATGAATATCATAATAGAGGTATCGGACGCAAAGTCACCAGGTATTTATGTGATTATGCAAAACAATTAGATTGTGAGGAAGCCTGGCTGGCAACAGAACATTCTAATATCGCTGCAAGAAAAGCATATGGCGCTGCAGGAGGAATAGAAGACAAAGATCCCATTGTGCTTATTAATTTTGATCTAAAAAAATATGAGTAACACTCCCTCTTCGCTCTAAATCTTGCTTTAAGGAAATGTATGATTATCATACCAACTACCTATACTATTTTTACTAACTTTAACCGAGTCAAATACAATCATCAGTCAAACCACACAACAATCAAAATCATCATGAAAAAACTCGTATTCCTTTTCCCTGTTCTTTCTTTTTTTATTTCTTGTTCTACTACTCCAGAAGCAGTCGTTGCACCAGATCATGTAAAATTGGTAGAAACCAATCTTAGTCATCCCGTATATATCAAGGGGGATTCGACATGGACTATAGAAGAACGTATGAAACATTACGGAGTTCCGGGAGTGAGCATTGCTGTTATTAAAGACTACAAAATCGATTGGATAAAGAGCTATGGTATCACAGACAAGGAAAATAAATCACCTGTTACCGATCAAACACTTTTTCAAGCTGGATCTATTAGTAAACCCGTAGCAGCATATGGGTCATTAACACTTGTAGAACAAGGTAAAATTGATCTCGACAAAGATGTAAATACTTATTTACAATCCTGGAAATTACCAGACAGTGAATTTACCAAAGAAAAGAAAGTTGCCCTTAAGCACCTTCTTAATCATTCTGGAGGATTAACCGTACATGGTTTTTTAGGGTATAGCCCTGATCTGCCTGTACCTACACTAGTACAAGTTTTAAACGGGGAATCTCCAGCCAATTCTGGAGCTATCTTTGTAAATAAAATCCCGGAAAAGAGTTTTCGGTACTCTGGAGGAGGATATACAGTGATGCAACAAATGATGATCGATGTAGCTCAAAAGCCATTTCCGCAACTTATGAATGAATTGGTATTGCAACCTTTACAAATGAGTAATAGTACATATGATCAACCCTTACAAAGTGAACAATTAAAAATGGCTGCAACCGGTTACCTACCTGATGGTTCTATGACCAAAGGGAAACGACATACTTATCCAGAAATGGCCGCAGCAGGACTATGGACTACCGCAGAAGACCTGGCTAAATTTGCAGTTAATATACAACAGACATTAAAAGGAGAAAGTAAAGCTGCATTATCCCAGAATATGACTACCAAAATGCTAACTCCGTTTGTAGAAGATTTTAGTGGATTAGGCATCTTTATAAATAAAATGGAAGACGAAATCTATTTTGGCCACGGAGGCTGGGACGAAGGGTTTTCTAGTGAAATGATAGCGCATAAAGATAAAGGGTACGGAGTAGTTGTATTAACCAACTCTAATCATCCTGATTTTATTTCAGAATTGATTCGATCGGTAGCACTTTCCTATTCGTGGGATGGTTTTGTACCAACATATGAAAAAATGGAAATGAATGCTGCTCAGCTAGAGGAAATTAGTGGTCGATATCGTTTAAAAAATGATAACCTCATCAAGATATACCAGGCTAACAATCAACTATTCAGAAAAGATCTGGGCGCAGAACCAGTAGCTTTATTTAAGGTATCTGATAGCACGTATATTAGTAGAGAAAACAATCAACCTGTTCAGTTTACAACCGATGCAGAAAGTGGACAATTGAATATGTTACTCATACATCCTATGAAAAAAACAGTGGAATCTACTTTGGTATTGATGAAAGAGGATGAGAAAATTCCTTTTGAATTCCTTGAAGAAGGTAATTTTGAAGAAGGTCTGAAAGCATATCAGGAAATAATGAAAACCAATGCGGATGATCCTGCGGTTTCAGAAAATAACCTAAACCGATTAGGATATCGTTTTATGGGTACCGAAAACTTAAAATTAGCGCAAAATATATTTAAAGTTAATATGCTACTCTATCCAGAAAGTTTTAATGTATATGACAGTTATGCTGAAGCCTGTATGAAGATCGGAGACCTTGATCTGGCTATTGAAAATTATAAAAAATCGTATAGCCTCAATGAGAAAAATACAAATGCCTTAAACATGATCGAGAAAATAGAGCAGAAAAAACAAAACCAGGCCGAATAAATATCATGATTCAACATATTACAATATTATTTTTGAAATAATGGCAGCTTGTTTTTAAACTAACCGACAAGTACAATCAAAAACATATCACACTGAGCTGTCATTAGTGAGCTGTCACACTGAGCCTGTCGAAGTGTCGAAGTGTTGTCAAAGACTAATTGTGAGTATCAAAAGTAGTATTGTAACAATATCCAGAGGTAATCGTCCTATACATACACACCAATCATAAATCATAAATCATAAATACGTATGGGGTATAGTATAGAAAAGGATGCTCAAATGAAAGCTCTGATGTATTATAAATACGGTTCATCTGATGTACTTACTTTTAAAGAAATTCCAATACCTATTCCCAAAGAAAATGAAGTGCTGGTCAAAATTCGTGCAACTGCTATCAACTCATCAGATTGGGAACTCCTGAGAGGAAAACCTTTCTTTGCTCGTATCTGGGGGCTTCTAAAACCTAAATATCATATTCTAGGTTCTGATATTGCCGGACAAGTTGTTAGTATTGGTAAAGGCATTAGTAAATTTCGACCTGGTGATGCTGTGTTTGCAGATATATTCGAACAGTGGGGAGGTTTTGCAGAATATGTATGTGTTCACGAAGATCTATTATTGTCAAAACCTGAGCATATGACATTCGAAGAAGCATCTGCCATACCTCAGGCAGGTGTTGTTGCGCTACAAGGACTTCACTACAACGGAGAGATTAAACCCGGACAACAAGTTTTGATTAATGGCGCTGGTGGCGGTGCAGGTACATTTGCAATACAGATTGCCAAATCATTGGGTGCCGAAGTAACTGGTGTAGATAGTGGGAGAAAACTAGATCTGATGAGATCGGTCGGCGCAGATCATGTTATTGATTATACCAAAGAAGATTTTACTAAAGACAAGCAGCAATACGACTTGATTTTTGATATTGTGGGACGTCGTTCGATTTTTGATTTCAAGCGTATATTAAAACCTAAAGGAGCTTATGTTATGGCAGGTGGTTCTATGCGTAGACTTTTACAGGTTCTCTTTTGCGGTCCTCTGATCTCAAAAACCACTAGTAAGAAAATGGGACTCCTGATGCATAAACAAAATAAAGAAGATATCGGTCATATGCTGGCACTACGTGATGCTGGAAAAGTAGTACCTGTTATTGATAGATGTTATCCACTATCCCAGGGCATAGCAGCATTTCAGTATTTTGGAGAAGGACTTGTTCTGGGAAAAATTATCATTACATCTGAAGCTTAAATTAAAAAGAATAAATCTATGAAACGAGAAAAATGGTTTGATCGAAAGTTTGACTTCTCTTTCGAAGAAAACATCTTCCCTTTACTACTCAAAAGACTCGAAGAAGCTCCCTCTATCCTTAGGGATACTATAAACTCTGTCACAAAAGAAAAGCTAACTCATAAAAAAAACGGAAAATGGTCTATCCAGGAAAACATGGGTCACCTGATCGATTTAGAACCTATCTGGCAAGGAAGACTCAATGATATTTTAACCGGTAAAATAGAATTGAGACCTGCCGATCTGCAAAACAAAAAAACGGATTTTGCACAACATAACCTTAGAGATAGTAATGATTTGCTTAGTGAGTTCTCTGATATTCGTTCGATAACTGTAAACCAACTTTATCAACTTACCGAAAAAGAAATCTATAAACATGCATTGCACCCCAGGTTAAAAACACCAATGCGTACTATGGATTTATTTCTTTTTGTTGCAGAGCATGATGATCACCACATAGCTGCTATTGAAGAATTAAAGATGAAATAAAACAAAATAATGAATCATGAATAGCATTAAGGAAAAACTATGGGTACAGATTTTTATCATTTATACCCGATATATGATCGGTGGGGCATTTGTTTTTGCTAGTCTTATCAAAATCAAAGGGAAACGATTTACATCGGTAAGTGGAGCATCGGAACCTATTGATACTGCCTGGCATTTTTTTGAAACCATGTATCAATCTGGGGTATATTGGAAATTTATTGGCATTGGCCAACTCATCGCGGGATGTTTACTCATGACCCAAAGGTATGCTAAACTGGGAGCGCTACTTAATCTACCTATAATCGCCAATATATTTATAATTACTTTATCCTATTACTTTGCCTATACTCCTGTGGTTACAGGATTAATGCTATTCGCAAATATGCTACTGATTATATGGGATTGGAATGAGCTTAAGGTTATAATCAACCTCCCTCCTATATTTGATAAAAAGAAAAGATTTGAAAAAGATAAAACCTGGGAAATAACTGGGATTATCTTATTTCTATTCACTTTTATCTATAGAATACTAGTTGACGGTTATGATCCTTTCTTTTGGGCAGGAGTTTGCTTTCTGGTTGGTATAGTTGGATTAATCATAGGGCTAAAAAGAAAAAGAATGTATTACCCCAAAGAGAATACCTTGCAATAATACATTTTTTAAAATGAATTGATCAAACCGGGCCTTTCTGAAGGTTTGTTTACTTATTTTGATGGTTATATAGGTTTAGAAAAGCTCGGTCTGACACTAATAATCTGATTAATATTTCAGGGGCATAAAAACTGTCAATTCGAGTGAATTTTACGATTAGAATGAGTAAAATTTGTATCGAGAATAGGTTTTTAACATTGAAATGCTTGTTTTCGATACAAAATTCTTAACAGAATTTCACTTAAACTGACGCATTTCAGATTAATCGAACTCAGGTTAATACATAGCAAATCCGAATTATACATTAGAAAATCTACTGCACAATCCAGGTTAAAGCTTACTTGAGTCGTTTTTTTTATACTACTCATTTTCTTATTCAGTTTTAAAATTTCTTTCATAAGATGAACATTTTCAATTGCTCTGTAAGAATCTGGACCTGGAGGTGGCGGTGGATCTGGTACTCCTCCCGGTGGTAACCCTCCATCAGGTCCATAAAATTGAGGTTTAAACTTAACCAGAATATCAATTAGTAATTGTGGATCTTTTTCAAGATCTATAATGGGTCCATGCTTTTTTATAACATCCTTTATAATTTTCTCCTGGTTCTTTACAGAAACAATAAGGTTCTTATCTCGTATATGAGATAGTTTAGAACCTTCAGCTTTTAAGTTTTTGATTTTTTTTGTCATATGCGTTTCAATTTTAGAGTTTTTATCGTATTGCTTTTTGTCTTTCCCAGGTAACCAATGTTGTTTTTTTACCATTAACAATGGGTAATCCTGCATGCAACATATTATAATTACAATTTCCGTCTGGCAGTAAATTATCCCAGACCAATAACCTTCCTTGTTTTGGTTTGACTTTGATATCTAAATTTTTGAAATGTGTAGCTCCTCCTTTTTTAGGTCTATTGAGGTATAACAAATAGGTTTTCTTTCGTTCTCCTGCATAATGCTCGCCCCAGGCCCCACTATCATAGTGATAATCAAACTTACCGTGTTTGGCATATTTTGTGGCTTGCCATTGCTCTAATTTATTTAAGTTTACATCAAATAATGCTGTAATATCTTCCTCTATTTTCTTTACCACCCCTATAAGTGTATCTGTAAATAACTCCTGGTCTGCACTTTTACTAATCCGGGTATTGCTAAGATGACTCTTATGTATCCTTGGGTCTATTACCGTACTATGTTTCCAAAAAGAATATTCGAGTTCTTCTAATATTGTCGTACACATCGATGCAGGTACAAAATCATCAATACATACAATTTTATCTTTTTCTAATATTTCAGCTACAGATTGCTTCATTTTCTATACCATTATCATACAACTTAAGATCAATATGTTTTTCATATTCAATCACTTTCCTCTCAGGACCAAGTATAGTATTAGAAGTCATGTTTGTTGTATAGATTATTTTCATTTTATTATAAGATATCTCCTCCTGTTTATACCATGAGGTATGATCATCCCAATGGGGTGTTCTTGTTTTTCTATCGTATAAATGCCACCCTAAAATAACATGAGGGTGAAACAAATCATATCCATATGTATACGCCCTAAGACTGGTTAATACCTCGTCTCCAAAAAAGTAGATCTCTGGATCAAAATGAATTTCTTTATTAAAGAAGCCATCGGCAAACAAAAAGTGTAATGAGATAAATTGTGCAACAAGTGGTTTCTTAATTTTTTTCCAATGAGGAATAGGATAACTTGTTAACTTCGTAAGAAGCCCTTTATCCCGCTCTAAAGGATAGATTTTAAGTGGGTATTTCATTCTTCCGTCGGGTTCATTTTCGGGATCATAAGAAGGAAGGTATGCCGTGATAATTGGTTTTTTTATACCTTCATCTTTTAAGGCTTTAAACATTTTTATAGTTTCCTCATCCCAGTTTTTTACAAACCTATGATGAGAATCCAGGTATAAGGTATAGGCTTCATTTTTCCATTGTTTCTGAAGTAAATTACGTGCCCAGTTACACCCTTTACTGTCTTTATAATGAATATCAAGAATTTCGACATTACTGTAGTCAAAAACTTCTTTTTTAAGTTGTTCTTTATTTCCATGTTGCCATGCAATTACGATTCTTAGTCTCTCGGGGTGTTTAGCCTTTTTGTTAAGATCAATCACTGTGTTAGACAGCTCTTTATCACGGTATGCTGGTATTTGTATGTATATCTTTTCGAGCATTATTATTTTCTTTTTAGTTGTATGTTGTATCGCTATACTTATCTGTACAACTAAATTTTTATCAAGATACAATGGGTTCTCCTCTCAAAAAAGGGGGATTTACCTATTAATAGTCAGGGATTTACCCTTTTTGGGTATGGTTTAATGGGGTAAACCTGGGAGAGACTAAAGTAGCGATATACTCTTATTAAGATGGGTTAACCCGACTTTTGTAACCTGATGCAGAATCTATAATTGAATCAAAATATCTATCTAATCATACTAGTTCTTTAGTATATTGCAAGTGCTTCATTTTTTTAACTCAAAAAACTATTTGTATAAGCATTTTTCAAATGATTAGGATCAATCAAGAATTATTAAATTTCTTTTCGCAACTATCAGAATCTTCGGCAAATACCATGGTAAAGGAGAAGAGATTTATTTCAAAAGAAAAAATTATTATTCAAGGAAAATATGTTCCTTCTATATTCATTATAAAAAGTGGCGTGGTAAAATGTTATGTAAACGAAGATAATGGTAGAGATTTTATCCAGGAGTTTTTTAGCACTGGTGAAATCCTTGGAGAATTAGAAATCTTAAATGATGTTATTAGCTTTTGCAATGCAGAAACGATAACAGAGGTTACTGGATACCAGATTGATGTTAAAGATTTTTATACGCTACTGGAAAATCACCCTGAACTTAATGTATTGTTATTAAAAGCACTAGCCAATAAAGTAAGAGATACCGCGATTAGAGCCTCTCAACAGCAATCATATCCTATTGCATATAACCTTAAAAAATTAATGAAATTTTCTTCTGATGAAGCTATGGCTTTTTCTAAACAAGATATAGCCGATTATTTAGGAATAACACTACGCAGTCTTAATAGAGCACTACATGAGATATCTTAATATAGTTAGTATATTTGATGAAATTATGAGAATCCCGTATGGTTCTCAAAACCTATATATCATCAAAGGTAAACGCAAGAATTAAATTATTAAATGGATAACTACGCTATTCTTAGCATTATAAGCCTGATGATTGTTTTTATATCATCGCTTTTTGCCATCTTCTTACTAACCGTAAAAACCAAAAACAAAACCAGTAATCGACTTATTGCTGCTTTTCTCATTCTTGTAGCTATCGATATCAGCTCTTTTTTCTATCATCGGTTTATAGATATGCCTTTAACACTAGAAATGATACGTATGGATCTACCTCTTTTTTCTAGCCCAGTGCTTTATCTGTTTGTCTTATCGGTTATCTATGTTGATTTTAAGCTGAAACCAAAACATCTGTTACATGGCCTTCCATTTGTAATGAGTACCATAGTATTTTTACCTAGGTTTTATTTAGCAAGCCCAGAAGCCAGGTATTCATTTTTGAATAATTATATAGATACTCCAGAATCTTTATTCTCCTTAATTATCGGTCATATCCAAGTTATTACCTATATCATTGCCATTTTTGTTATCCTAAAAAGATCAAAAAGAGTAATGTTGGAGAATTACTCTAATGCAACCACAGCAAAACATAAATGGTTGTTTCAGTTAAACGTTATTTCTGCTATTATCTTTGTGGTCACTACTTCTAAAACGATATTTAAGTATTTCAATGATGATTTTCAAACCATAAATATCGCCAGAATCATTGTTGTGTTTCTGGTACTATGTTTTATATGTTGGTTAATTTTAAAAGCATTGTATGATCCAGGAATTTTTAGAGGAATTGATTCTAAATTACTTCCGGTAGGAAATATGATCACAAAAAACGAAACTGTGATCAACCTACCCGATGATAAAGGGATTCAGGATCAAATACAGCAATTAAAAGCGCATATGGTCGATAAAAAACCGTATCTGAATCCCACACTTACGATACAAAACCTGGCCGATGATCTTCAACTACCCGTTAGAGAAGTATCGATTCTGATCAATCATCACCTGGATCAGCATTTTTTTGATTTTGTAAATGAATATCGCATACAACACGCGATGAATATTTTAAAAAATCCTACTAAAAAACAAGTAACTGTTCTCGAAATCTTGTATGAAGTAGGTTTTAATTCTAAATCTTCTTTCAATACTTCTTTTAAAAAATACGCTGGCGTCACCCCTACTCAGTACAGAAAAAACAACTCATAATCAGTCTTTTGCAAAAAGTCGAACGTTTGCCTGTAAAAAGTCGAACTCATTTTTGGTGATCAAAAGCGTTCGATTATTTTAATCGGTCGCACAGGTTGTATTCAAAAATGATATTTGCTTCATAATTAATCTTAAATATAAAATTGTGATGCGATCTATTTTTATTTCTTTATTGTTTTTATGTCCTTTCTTATGCTTTTCTCAACTAGAAATCAAAGGAAAAGTAATTAGTAAAACAGAAACCATAGCTTTTGCTAATGTTATTTTATCTACACCAGGATCTGATGGTACAGTAATCACGGGTGCAATTACCGACGAAAATGGAAATTTCACCCTAATGGCAAAAGAAGGAACTTATACTCTGGCAATACGTTTTATGGGATATACCGAATGGCAAAAAGACATTGTATTAAACAACATTGTAGATTTAGGTACTATAACCCTTGAGAGCAGCACTACCAGTCTTGACGAAGTGGTAATTACCAAAACCAAAAAAGTAATTGAACGTAAACCCGATCGTTTGGTGTTTAATGTAGAAAATAGTATTGCAGCCAGTGGCGGAGATGCTTTAGACGCCCTTAAGATAGCACCGGGGGTTACGGTTCAGAATAATACCTTGAGTATGATTGGCAGAGGTGCATCACGTGTAATGGTAGACGGAAGGATATTGCAGTTATCTGGAGAAGAATTGATAGACTTTTTAAATGGTATAGCAGCAAGTGATATTAAGAAAATAGAAATCATTACGAACCCACCAGCCAAATATGAAGCTGCAGGGAATGGTGGACTCATTAATATTGTGTATAAAAAAGGAGTACGTAACTCCTGGAAAAACACCACTACCCTGGCCTACAATCAGAATGCATATCATTTTACTACACTTCGTAACAACTTTTTTTATAACAAAAACAAATTGCGATTTTCTGCAACTGCCAATGGTACTAAAGGAAATAATAGAGAAATCGAAGAAGTAGATGTGTATTACCCTAATGGCCCATGGGTGCTGGATATGGATAATAAAGCAAACAAAGACAATATATCAGGACGTTTATCAATAGATTATGACATTACAGATAATATTATCATAGGAGCACAATACCTGGGTAATCAAAACACTCCTGATAATACTGTACAATCCACTACTCAAATTTTTAATGCAACCAACCAACTAGATTCTATATTGGATAATACAGGTTTTTTTGATAGAAAGGTAAATAGCCACCTGTATAACCTACATATGATTACTACATTAGATACCCTGGACAGAAAGATTTCTTTTGATATTGATTATTTTGATTATGACAATAATCTGAAACAGGACAATGTAGTAAATACGTTCTTACCAAACGGTGAATTTGTTGGGATCAACTATGCAGCTATGAACTTATCGGATCAACGTATAGATAATTTTAGTGCAAAAATAGATGTCGAGCACCCTTTTCCTTCTGTTAATTTATCATATGGTGGTAAGCTTAGTTTTATCAAAACCGTAAATGGATTGCAAAACTTTACTACAGAGACAGGTACTCCGGTTTTTGACCCTATATCTTCCAATCAGTTTGAATACACAGAAAATATTCAGGCGTTATATGTAAATACTTCTAAGAAGATTAATGACAAATGGGAGTTTCAACTGGGGTTACGAGTAGAAAATACATTTACCGAAGGGTTTTCAGAAACCTTAAATCAAACCAATACAAACGAATACTTAAAGTTTTTTCCGACAGCATATATATCATATCAAAAAAATGATAATAACGTATTTTCGCTTAATTACGGAAGACGGATTAACCGACCAGGTTTTAGAAATTTAAATCCATTCAGAATTTATGTGAACAGCAATAGTTTTTCTGAAGGAAATCCTTTTTTACAACCCTCATTTACAGATAGTTTCGAATTTAATCACACCTACAACAATACATTAACTACCAATGCTTTCCTTACTATTACCACTGATGGTTTTGGTACAATTTTTACAGCAGATCAGGAGACCGAAGTACAGGCAGTAATACGAGAAAACTATTATAAAAGTTATAATTGGGGAATTGGTGAAACCTTCTCATTTAGCAAACTGCGCTGGTGGAAAAGTCAGAATCAGGTATATGTTCTTGGATACAAAACCGTGATTGATGATGCTATAAATGCTAATGCCGAGGATGGATTTCAACTTTATTTTTCTACAAATAATACATTTACATTAGGTAAAAACACCAAATTGCAGCTTAACTTTGTATATAATTCACCACATAAAGCTAACTTGTTTGATATTAGTGAAACCTACAACCTAAATCTAGGAGTAAAACAAAGTATGTTTAAAGATAAACTACAGCTGTCGATATTACTGAATGACATATTAGATACATCAAGTTATAGTAGGCTAGCCTCTGTAGTAAATGGCATAGAAACGGTATATGCCCAAAATTATAGTCCTCGATTTGCCAGAATATCACTATCCTACACATTTGGAAATAATAAGATAAAAGGGAAGCAAAGAGGTTTTGGAAATGATGAGGAAAGAAACAGAAGTAACTAATGGGTACATCTTCCTATCGCACCATTTTTCATCAACTCATTCAAAATCAATAATGTTGTTGGATCTCCATGTTGCGCTAAACGATTGATGACTTCTTCAAGATGTTTACTGTCCTTTACATGAAACTTCATGATTAAACAGTCTTTACCGGTGACTCTGGTGCATTCTACCATTTCAGGATACGCATCCGCATCCAGTGCATCGGTAAAAGACTTAAAATTGATTCTATTTACACTCATCATAATGAATGCAGAAAGAGACCATCCCAGTTTAGAAGGGTTTACCTGTGTCGTATATCCTGTGATCACTTCTGTATCTTCCAAACGTTGTACACGCTCTGCCACGGCAGATGGAGAAAGCCCCACTACTCTACCTATGTGTGCAAATGGCAAGCGTGCATTTTCCTGTAACAGCTCCAAAATCTTCCAGTCTAAATCGTCTTTCACCATAATCATTGGTTTTTAGTCATAATTAAGATACATTCTCCAGAAAAAACAAAGATAAGCCAATGATTTGTTTTCTCGGTCTCCTTTGTTTCGTATAATTTTGAATCAAAATCTAATACAATTCTATGTTTGGCATTCTTAATTTTGGAACCTTTATTTTAGCAGGAATACTGCTTAACCTCACACCTGGAGCAGATACTATGTATATTTTAGGACGTAGCATTTCACAAGGAAAAAAATCTGGAGTGGTCTCTGCTTTTGGGATTTCTTCGGGAGCTCTTTTGCATTGTCTTTTTGCAGCACTTGGGTTATCCATTCTATTAGCAAAATCTGCTACTGCATTTAGTATCGTTAAATATGCCGGTGCTGCTTACCTTGTATATTTGGGAATTAAATCATTATTAACAAAATCAACAGCTATTGCTGAAGTAATTAAAGAAAAAGAAGCAACCAAAAATTACATAAAAGTATATATGTCAGGTGTTTTAACCAATCTACTTAATCCTAAAGTTGCTCTCTTTTTTTTGGCATTCTTACCACAATTCATTAATCCCGAATATGCCAAAAGTGCCATCCCTTTCTTAATTCTGGGGTTAACTTTTGTAACTACAGGCACAATATGGTGCATGATGCTGGCATTCTTTTCTGCCAAGCTGGCAAACAAGATCAGAGAGAACAGTAAAGTGAAGTTTTGGATGGATAAAACTACGGGAGTTCTCTTTATTTTACTAGGAATCAAATTAGCCTTAAGTAAAAAATAATACTTCAGATAAGTGTTAAAACCTTTCATAACAGAATGTAAACTATTCTTAAAAAACACTTAAAATTGAAAAAAAAGTAGGGTATCGTGTAAGTTAACCGTTGTATAATTAAGAGAAAGTAATTGGCTTTTGAGAATAAAGTTGGTTATGTTGTTTTCTCATAAGAACATGTAGAATAATTGATAGGTGAAATCACAACTATCAATCATTACGTAAATCATTGAAAATCATTACCTTATATAAGATTCAGTTGTTAACTTATAAAGAAATATTATGAAGCGAATATCAAAATTAACAAGTATTGTATTAATTTCATTTTTGTTATGGTTTTGTTCAGGAGATGATGATGCTACAAATCCTGGTACAGGTGAACCAGTAGAAGCAACAAAAACATTGGTAGAAACCTTAAGCGTTCCCTGGGAGCTAATTTGGGGTCCTGATAATTTCTTATGGGTTACCGAACGTAATGGAAAAATTAGTAGAATAAACCCCGATAACGGAGAGCAACAACTGGTATTTACGATCCCTAATGTATCACAAGTTGGAGAAAGTGGATTATTGGGAATGGTACTTCACCCTAACTTCGATACCAATCCATATGTATATGTGGCATACACCTATAACGGGGGAAGTGGTTTATTGGAACGATTGGTTCAATTTACATATGCAAATAACACCTTGTCTAACGAAACTGTACTTATCGATCAAATCCCTGCCAACTCTAATCACGATGGCTCTCGTTTATTAATCGCGCCAGATATGCATTTATTTATGACCACAGGTGATGCCGGTAACACCAACCTTTCTCAAGACATGAATTCTCTGGGAGGTAAAGTCCTAAGATTAAATTTAGATGGCTCTATTCCCTCTGACAACCCTTTCACAAACAGTTATGTTTATAGCTTAGGGCATAGAAATGCACAAGGACTGGTATTGCATCCTAATGGCAAGCTGTATAGCTCTGAGCACGGACCCAGTTCTGATGATGAAGTAAATATCATACAATCTGGGAAAAATTATGGATGGCCTGCTGTAAAAGGTAAAATCGATACTCCCAACGAACAGACTTTTGCCGCGAGTACAGAGGTTATTGAATCTATTTTTGAATGGACACCCACCATTGCTCCTTCAGATCTGGTCTACTATACTGGTAATCGAATTCCTGAATGGACTAATAAACTATTGATGACAGTACTAAAAGATCAAAGAATAATTGCGCTTACTCTAAACAGTGACGGAACTGCTATTACCAACGAAGAAGTATTCTTTAATGGTAAATTTGGCCGCCTTAGAGATATTGCAGTTTCTCCTCAAGGACGTGTCTTTATTGCTACCAACGGAAATTCGTATGGAGATACCAGTAGTACACACCGTATTATAGAGATTAATAAGATTGAAAAGTAATTCCTCAGAAAAACCTTGCTCTAAAATATAACTTATACACCGAAAAAAGTTAAAATAAGCTCATAAAGTCTTGTAAAACAACTGTTTTACAAGACTTTATTTTTAAGCAACACTTGTAAATTAAAATCCATTTATTTAGAAATTCCCCTTTCTTCTTTTCACTATTTAGTTAGATCACTACATAGAGTGCCCTTCAGTAATTCTAATCAGAACATCATTAAAATATCAAATTTAACAATTCAAGGATATATAGCGATGATTGAACCTAAAGTCATTTCATCTTCCCCCAAATAGCTACATATTTGAAGTATCAATAACATTAAACCAATCTTTTTTAAAACAAATAACTATAACACCTGCTGAGGTTTTTCTATATCAAGTATGATTGTTATGCTAATGTGAACTCTTAGGGTTCTTTTTCCTAATTGGAAAGTTACCAGGTTGAGGGGTGAATGTGTGGATTAAACCTTTAAAATTTTCAATCTTAGCAAGCATCTATACCTTTACAGTAGGGTACCTTATGGCTTTATATCCTTATTCAAAAATAAAGAAGAAAGAAGAATTATATCATGAAACTAAAACTTATAACAATAGTATTTTTAATAGCTACAGGAATACTTTCTGCCCAGTCAGATGAAAACATGAATACCTACCAAAAAATAGTAAAACAAACCGACGAGATCTATGATAACCTAGTTAAAATTAGGCGAGATTTACATATGAATCCTGAAATATCTAAGCAAGAAAAAAGAACTTCAAAAATCGTTGCTGAATATTTAAAGGGTCTAGGTTTGGAAGTAAAAATAAATATAGGAGGAAATGGTATAGTCGGAATTCTAAAAGGTGGCAAAAAAGGTCGAAAAATAGCTTGGCGAGCCGATATGGATGCCATAAAAACCGATGAACCAGATCCCGTTACTTTTATTAAGTCTAAAAATGTAGGTATAAGACATATCTGTGGGCATGATGTGCATACAACAATTGGTTTAGGAATCGCTACTATATTATCTCAACAAAAAGAAGATCTAGAAGGGACCGTTTATTTTATTTTTCAACCAGCTGAAGAGACTTTTACAGGTGCAAAAGACATGATTAAAGATGGGCTTTTTGATATTATTAAACCCGATGAAATTTATGGACTACATATCGGTCCTGAAACATCAGGAATGATCAATTTTAAGGCTAATGAGTTATTTGCCTATCAAAGAACACTTGAAGTTAAATTTAAGCCTAGTGCCAATGAAAATGAATTAGAAAATTTTATGACCAATATTTTAAAAGGTTATGCTCGTAATCCCCTTAAAGGCTCACCTTGGGATATCATAAATAATATTTCTGATCCAAAAATTGGGATCACAAGTAAGGAAACAATTTATAAAGACTACTTTTTTTTAGATGGGACAAAACTTTATAAAGATCAGGGTACCACTTTTTTTAGCGCTAGTTTCTTTGAAACTAATATTGAAAACACACATAGTATACCCCTTGAAATAAAAAAACAAATCCTTAATTCTAAATTTAGAGATTCTTTTATTTCTATTAGATATTCAAGAGCTTATGCAACTCCAATAAATGATCCTGAACTCACAAACATTGCTAAACAAACAATTTCTAGTTTTTACAACGAAGAAATGTTTAAACCACTGTACGGGCAAGTCCCTTATTCTGGCGAAGATTTTATATTTTATCAGCAAAAAGTCCCTGGAGTATTCTTTTTTTTAGGAGGATCTAATACTGAGAAAGGTATAAATTCTATGCCACATTCACCAAACTTTGCTGTGGATGAAAAAACGATAAAATATGGAGTACAATGTTTCGCTTCTTTAATTTTTGAACGTACTAGCAATAAATAAAAATTCTCATGAGAAAAATATTTTTTATACCAAACGTGTTGCTGTTTTTTCAATTGTCGGTGACAAGATCCTAACAGAATTGAACTTTATTTTGATACGCTATAATTAGTTTTGTTTCTTTCTAAAATAAGAACAGATTTTGCATCTATTTGACTTTTTTCATTTTCTTCATTATGGCTACCCCATAAAAAGGGTAGAACAAACCTAGAAAGGAATTCCTGAAATAAGTATAACCCAGTAAAATCAATCATATATGCACATATTCAAACAACTGGTTAAGAATTAATTAACATTACTTTGTTATGAATTGATTAAATGTTAATTTTTTTATGAATAAACATGAAAAAATTTATAAAACTAGGATATCTTTGAACCAGTAAAAAGCAAAGTTGAAACTTCATGATTAGTATAAGTTGAGTTTGTGTTAAATACCGATTATGTTTCAATTTAGGCCCTCTACCGGAGTAGTTAACCAAAAGAGGGCCGCTTTCTATTAAATGATTTTTTTAGTAGTCAACTCGGACGAAAAGAAACGAAAATCTACAAGAATACATTTATAGCAATTCAATAAAAAAAATTCTTACACAAGACAAAGAGCAAGGCCAAATGAAGATCTTGTACAATACATTTTACATATGGCGTACACATATTCTGTTTGTTAAAGGCCAACAATAGTTCTATTGGCTAATATCTAACATAAAGCTATTTAAAATCTCTATGTTCTATAGCCAAATACATTCTAAAACAAGGGTAGTCCTATACGTGCATTTTATTGTTTTTCAGCAGATTGTACAATTTTCACTTGCACATGTTACGGTTTTTCCGTAATTTTATCATGCCTCATTATAAAATTAATAGCTTATGCGCAAAATTACCCTTGAAGAAGAGTTTAATGCTCGACAATTAGATATCAAATACAAAGACCTCTGGGATCGAGGTATTCACCTCTTTACTATAAATGACCAGAATCGCGATTTTTACTATTCTATTTACTATGTAGATTTATTGTTTGTTGAAGTGATTTATAATAAAATTACAGGTGATATTATTACTATCAAAAGTTTTACAGATAAAAGAAAACTCATGTTTTATCTTAGAGAAGACTTTTCTTAATTAAAGTTTTTTAGATACTTGCAAATACAGTAATTCGTTTTATACATTAGAAAATCTACTAAGTTTTCAGGCTTTCTAGCCTTATAAAGAGAAGTTCTAATGTATAAATTAGATTAACGTTGTCGATACCAAATGTTAAGGATTAACCCAGTGACCACTAATAAGGTACCTATAATACTTAGGACTGGATATATATCGGTAAACCAAAAAGTACCTGCAATCATTGTAAAAATAACTTCGACGTATTTTAAGGATACCACTTTATTTGTTGCTTGAGACTGAAATGCTTTGGTCATAAACAATTGCCCGAAATACCCAAAAACTCCTAAACTAAGTAGTAGTACCCACTCTATACCTTTTGGTGTAGTCCAGTTGAAAATAGAAAGAATACCTCCTACGGTAACAGAAATCCACATAAAATAGTTAACGATCACAACAGGATGATCTCTATGACCAATTTTATTTATTAGTACATATACTATTCCGCTAAACACTGCTGATCCCAATACTAACAACAAACCAAAAGAATTAATATTAGGGTCAAAACCTTTGATCATTAAAACACCGCTAAACGCCATTAAAAAGAACAGCCACTGTATTGGTTTTACTTGTTCTCTAAGGAAAAATATAGCAAAAATAGTAGCAAAGATTGGTGATAAATACCGTAATGATACTGCAGAACCGATAGGAAGGTAATTAACCGACATAAAGAATAACCCCATCGAGGTTACTCCTGCCAATCCTCTATAGATCAACAATCTTTTTTGGTTACCCAATATTGGGATCTTATGCCATAACAAGTAACTCATCGTAAAAAATAACGAGCCAAATGCTCTAAAAAATACAAGCTGTGCCCCTCCAAAGTGTGCTAAATACTTAACAAATAAGTTCATTGCTGTAAAAGACACAGCACTAAGAAGCATAAAATATATAGCTTTCTTCATTTTATCTAGTTAGAAGGATCAAAGGTATAATCTAAATGGTTTTGCTAATGTATTACCTTGTGATTTTGGAATTCCTGTTTTCTGTACATAGTAATCCCAGTTAGAAACAACATCAATGATTTGCTGTATCGCCTCCTTATGATTTTTATAGCTAATCTTCTCTCCTACAGTAATCAGATCCTGTAACGTAAAATCATCTCGTTTACCATTAATTGACATCTGATGCATACTGGTCCAAATCCCTGATGGATTGTATGAATAGGTCACATCATATGCAGGTGAAAGCCTCCAAACTCCACGTTTATCCATCAAAAAAGAAATATTCTTGGTATGATCATCCTGGTTACGGGCAATAACATTAAATACCATTCTTTTATACAATTGTACAGCATCACTATGTGGTAACCGTAGTTGTCGCATTACTTCAAATGCATTTTCATAAGAGTGTGCTCCTGGAGATTTATAATCAAAATGTGCTATCGAACACAAGGTTTGCATGTGTATTTTTTCATTATTACCATGGCGATCAAAACGTTTGGTCATAAAATGAGCTCTGTCATGTTCTTCAAAAAGCAAAGATTTTTCCATATTGATACCACAATCCAATGCCATTAAGTAATATGCATATTCGATCCTACCATATCCTTGTGGATCACCAAGAGTAGTATCATTTACTCCATCAAACTTAAAAATATAATGTTCAAATCCGTGAGGAGCTATTGCCTGGCCCGACCGTATCTCATTTGTTGTTGAGTTATAAGCAATTATAGCCTTAGCTCGTTGCCCTCCTGCCGAAGTTCCTACTTTAATCAATTCATTAAGATGTTCTGTTTCAGAAAGATTAAGTTCTAGTTTTTCTCGTGTATTAAGTATCTTTTCTGCCAGTTGTGCTAGTTTATCTACCTCTAATGTAGTAGTTTGAGCTTGCCCTATATGTTTTGCAGGTTGAAACTCTAGTGCTCCCATACCGCGAGTGCCAATATAACACAAGCGATCCAGCGGGGTAAATTTGGATTTTGGAATGTTATTAAGAGCAAGCCATTGGTCAATTAAACGATTCCCAAAATCATCGGGCAATACATCAGATAACATTCCTGGCAATCCACGGTAGGTGTCTTCGTTTAGATTAGGAAAGCTATATATTTTTTTTGCAGAAGACCGTATCGGCATATGTATTGGTGAGACATCCTGGTTTTTATTTAGGAATGAAGGAAAAAACTCAAAAGAAGCAAAGTTTTTTTGACTATCCCAACTCAATGCTCCCAATTCTTCTCCCCAAAGGGTAATTTTAATAACATCTACCATAATGGATCTTCTTTTTGATTTTTAGAACTACGTGATGCACGCTCACGTTCCTTTCCTTTTAGTTTTAATAGTTCTATGGGACTTATGCCCGGATCGGGAAATAAAGAGCTTAATGCGCTTAAATCTCCAAATGCTCGGAGTATCTGTATAAAAGTTAATAGCGTAGTTGTCTTTCCGGATTCAAAATTCTTAATCGTTTGCACATGCACTCCTGCCCTTTTAGAAAGTTCATCCTGGGTAATATTAAGATTAAGACGCCGTTGTTTTACTCTTTGAGTAAGTTCTGCCAGTATTTGTTCGTCTGAAAGGTTATTTACATTCATCACACAGAAATTTAATTAATGTATACAAAAATATACATTAAAATCTTAAAACGTAAATTATGTATACTTTATTATACTTTATTGTTTAATTTTTTATTACACAAAATAAAGTACACCATAATATACATAAAATTATAAAAAAACACAATAAAGTATATCATAATATACCTTAAATATCATAATTAGATTTTAAATGTTATCATCATTTATCGAAACCGAATTTTAGAGATTTGTCTTCATAAAAACAGGTAAATCCCCCTTTTATATCATTCAAAATAGTACTATTTTTAACCTACTTAGCGATCCCCTCTCTAATCATATCGTCTGATTGTCTTAAAATCTAAGACAATGAAACATTCTATCCGATTACAAAGTATAAGCGCAGTGCTGGCAATAACTATTTGTTGCACAAGCTGTATGTCTACACGAGTTGTAAGTCTTCATGACAGTGATGCCGTAGTTAAAAACACTAAAACTACCTGGAGCTTTGCCTGGGGACTGGTTTCTCCCAAAGATATCGATGCCCGGTGTGAATCCAAACATATAAGCTCAGCAACTAACACCACCAATTTTGGATATATCTTATTATCCACAATCACATTAGGTATTGTTGTACCACAAACCATAACATGGGAATGTGCTCCACCAGACCCTCCAATAGAAGAATTATAGAGAAAATACATCATCTCTACTTGATTTATACCAATAGAGGCAGATCATATCTGATTTTGATATTGGCTTGCTAACAGTACTGCCAAAAAAGCAAAGAGCAGTTGTAATAAAATATTAAAAAACATAATCATGGCGTTACCAAAAGGCATTGAAACATTACCCATTAGGAAATGGGAAAACAGACATCAAAATTTTACACAAAAGCTAACACAAAACGCTTCTTTTAAAGTACGTAATGATAATTCATTGAGCAAAGGAGCAGATAAATACATTGCTACAACCAAAAACTTACAATGGTTGATAGGGCATGCAATTGACAACAATATTCGATTACGTGCCATGGGCAGCGGCTGGTCTTTTTCTAAAGTAGCGGTTTCTGAAGGTGGTATCCTAGACACTAAATCATTACGTCTAAGTTTTTCGGTTAGCAAGTCTAATATAAGCAACGAATACCTCGACAAAGGAGGACTAACCGACGATTTATTTTTTGTGCAATGCGGTGTTTCTATATTGCAACTCAATTCAAAATTAGAAAAAGAGAAACGTCCTAATCGCTCTATCAAAGCCTCGGGAGCTAGTAATGGTCAAACAGTAGCAGGCGCACTATCCACAGGTACACATGGCGCTGCTTTTAACGTAGGAGCAATACAGGATTTTGTAACAGGAATACATCTTATTGTTGGTCGCAATCGTCACGTATGGCTAGAGCGAAACTCTAATCCTGTAGTATCAGATCGGTTTATTGATTGGTTAGGCGCAGATTTAATAAGAGACGACACTATGTTTAATGCTGCCTTGGTTAGTTTCGGAAGTTTTGGGATCATACACGGTATTATGATCGAAACAGAGCCCAAATTCCTACTTGAAGAACATCGTATAGACAAAATTGCATACAACAGTGAGCTTAAAAACACCATGAAAACATTAGATTTTTCAGCAATTAATACTATACTCCCTTTTCCTCAACACTCTCCCGATCGAGAGTTATATCATTTTGAAATACTAATAAACCCTTATGATTTTGAACCCGACAACAATAATAAAGGTGTGTTTTTAAAAGTTTCCTACAAACGTAAATACAGGGATAATTACACCCGTAGAACTCCAGATGATAAGGGGTTGACCTATGGTGATGATCTACTGGGATTAATACAAACAGTTATGGATAGTCTGGGAGGGTTATCGATTTTATTAGTCCCGAAATTAGTTAATATACTATTCCCCCTGGCCTACAAAGAAATCCCTCCTATGGAAGGAACTATTGGAGAAACATTTAGCAATACCAAATTTAGAGGTAAAGTTGCCAGTGCAGCTTTAGGAATAGATATTAAAGATAGTGTACGAGTTGTTGAAGAAATTATGATGATTATTGAAGATGGCGATCCTTTTCCTGGCGGAATATCATTACGATACGTAAAAGGAACTGAAGCATTATTAGGGTTTACAAAATTTCCAGAAACCTGTGTGCTAGAATTAGATGGTGTAGATGCAGATATAACTCGTAAGTTCTACGAAAAAGTATGGAATCGATTAGAAGCTATCAATATACCATATACCCTACATTGGGGAAAAATAAACTTCAACCTTAATTTTCAGCGAATCCAGAATATGTATGGTACCGCAACAGTACAGCATTGGCTTGATACTCGTAACGATCTACTAGAACAAGAAGCAATGAATGTGTTTACCAATGGTTTTATTGAAAGATGCGGGCTAAACAAAGTGACTGGAGTAATTGTTTAAATAAAGTTTGTAAAAATAATATTTATAGGTACTTAGACGAAAAAATTAACTATAATTCAAAATAATTCTAATTATTATTGAAGCTCTTTGGCATGATAATCGTTCTAGTATAAATATATTTCATAACTTTATTTTTTTTAATCCCCCATTACTCAATGAAAAAGCTGTCCTTCCTACTACTGCTTTTTTTAGCACAAATTGTCTATTCGCAGACGTACACTGTACTTGATTCAGTACAAAATACACCTATACCATATGCCACAATTTCTTTTAGAAATGGAAGTGGAACATTTGCAGATGCCGATGGCAATTTTCGATTCTCAAAAAAATGGTATTCCGACGTAGACTCCTTATACGTATCATCTATAGGGTACAAAGAATTAGCACTGCCTACTTCTGCCTTACCTCAAAAAATACGGTTAGTCCAGGATATTGCAGAACTTAAAGAGGTGTATATTCTAGCAGAAAAGAAAAGAAAGTACAAAACCAAGAAATTGGCTTCAGAAGTGCATAATGATTATTTTAAAAGTTGGCTCCCTACCGTAGAATCTGAAATTGCAGTTTTCTTCCCTAAAAATCCAGAGAAATCTACCAAAATAGCTTCAGTATATCTACCTATTAAAACTGAATCTTCAAACCGAAATGCTAATAAAAAGGAATCATTTTCTACTTTATTCAAAATGCAGTTTTATAGTAATAACAATGGGTATCCAGGAAAAAGATTACCTTATGAAGATATTATATTTAAAGTAACCAACAAGGATAAATCTAATTTTGAACTGAACGTTTCAGAATATAAAGTTTTTATACCGAAAGAAGGTGTTTTTGTTTCCATACAGGTATTAGGCTATACAGATAAGAACGGAAAACTACAACAAACAAAAAAGTATAGTGAGATTGAAACTCGAAAAGGTATCGTTAAAGTATCTACCACTTTTAGACCCTTACTTCCGTTTACAGACAAAATAAGTAGCTACAAAACGTTTACCAGAAGAGTATTTTTTAAAAATAGAACCTGGCAGCGTTTTGACAGAGGGTATAGCAAAAACAATAATCTGATTAAAAATAACAACACCAATTATGGTATGGGGTTAAAACTACATTTATACGAAGAGGATTAGAGTAACATTAATCTAAAAAAGATTTTCTTTTCGTATTAAACTGTACTGCTGCTTCGTGTATTTCTTTATGTTTGGCAGTTTGGTTTTCTGCATGATCTACCGCATCAGAAATTGTCAAATAATAATAGGTCGCACCCAATCTGTCTGTAAAACCTGATCGTTTTAAAAAGTCTCGAACGGGACCTATTGTACCCACCATTAACAACTGAACTCCGATACCATCAAGATATTGTTGTATATCGTCTAATACATGCAAGCCAGTACTATCGATATCATGCATATTTGTATTGTCGAGGATTAGAAATTCGGGTAACCGTTCTCGATCAGAAACATAAGCCAGAATAGCATCCTTAAAATAACTTGAATTACCAAAATACAATTGATTGTCAAACCTGATAATTAAATACACCTCTGATTGTATTGCATCTGGAAACCTATTAATATTTCTATAATATTTGGTTCCTGGTATATTTACTAATTCGGCAATATGAGGACGAGCACTGTAATACTGTAGAAACACAAACGACAATATCACCCCGATAAAGATTCCATTTTCTACTCCAAAAATCAATGTTCCTAAAAAAGTAATGATCATTACAATAAAATCTCGTCTTCTAAGTCGAAACAAGTATTTTGCTTCACTAAAATTAATCAGGCCAAATACAGAAACCAATATAATTGCCGCCAGAACCGCTTTAGGGATATAATAAAAAAATGAAGTGAGAAAAAGCAAAGAAAACATCACCATTAATGCTGCTATAATAGACGACACAGTGGTCTTACCTCCTGCCTCATCATTAATTGCTGTTCTGCTATAACTTCCCGAAGAAGGTACTGCCTGAAAAAAAGCACCAATAACCTTAGCTATTCCTAATGCGAATAATTCTTGATTAGGGCGTATGATATGGTCTCTCTTTTTCATTTCTATAGATTTGGCGATCCCAATACTCCCTACATAGCCAATAAAAGTAACCGTTAACACCGATGGGATAAGTGCAACCATCGTATCATAATCCATATTCGGAATACTAAAAGAAGGGAGCCCGCTAGGCACATCTTTAATAATTGCCAATCCTTTTGCATTTAAATCAAAAATATAGGCTATAGAAGTTGTAATTACCAGTACAGTAAGTGCCCCCGGGAAAGAACGTTTCCATTTTTTAAGCACATTAATCGTTACAATAGAGCACAAACAAATCCCTAGTGTAATCCAATTTACTTCAGCAAAGTGACTAATTGCATACCAAATTGTCTGGTGCGTGTATTTAAAATCCGGAATAGCAATCCCCAACCCTTGATCTAATTGAGAAACAATGATAATTATCGCTGCTGCAGAGATAAATCCAGAAATTACAGGTTGAGAAATAAGATTTACCAAAAACCCCATGCGCAACACACTCATAATGATCTGCAATATCCCTATCAAGAACCCCACAAACAGAACCAATTCTACAAACCTCTCTGTAAATGGGTCTGCAAGTTGACTCACTCCACTCATTACCAATATTGCAGTAACAGCTACCGGCCCTATACTTAGTTGTCTGGATGTTCCAAAAAAAGCATAAAGCAACAAAGGAATCAGGCAAGCATACAACCCATAAATTGGGGGTACCCCCATAAGTAATGCATAAGCAATCGCTTGCGGTATAAGAATAACTCCTACTGTAATACCCGCAATACAATCTGCTTTAAAGAAAGAGTTGTTATACTTTTTATCTTTAAAAATCTGAAGAAACGGGACTATTTTATATAACTTTTTAACGTTACCGAAGGTTTTTTGATTTATTAGGTAAATCTACAACAGTTTCAGAAGTTATACCAAAAGAATTTATAATTCATCTGTTTAAAATTGAATTCGTCTTATTTTGATAGAAATAACTAATTTTAGTCAGGCGCATTATAGAGATTTACCTATTTTTGAAACCAACATCGTATACTTTTTTCTCTTAGCACTTTTCAAAAAATTCTATGAACGAAACACTACTTCTTTTCATTTTAGCAATTATTGGATTTATAGCAGGAGTAATTAATACTATAGCTGGTGGTGGTTCTTTACTTACCTTACCTATGTTAATTTTTATGGGACTCCCTCCTGCAGTTGCTAACGGTACAAATCGTATAGGAATTTTTATTCAATCTATCTCCTCTATTGCCGGTTTTAGGAGTAAAGGAGTTAAACCAGATTCTTTTGGGGTTTACCTAGGAATATCGGCTCTTGTTGGATCATTGATCGGGGCACAGATTGCAATTGATATTAAAGGAGAAACATTTAATAAGATTCTTGCAATTGTAATGGTTATCATAGTCCTTTTTATGGTTTTTAAACCCAAAGTAAATCTTCAGGATGTGGTAGAAAGAACACAAGGCAAACATCTTTGGATTTCGATTCTTGCCTTTTTCTTTATCGGGGTTTATGGTGGGTTTATCCAAGCAGGTGTGGGAATATTTATCTTATTAGCATTAACCTCTATAAATTACCTAAACCTCGTTACATCTAATGCTGTTAAAGTATTGGTTGTTTTTATTTATACCATTGGGGCACTAGCCATTTTTGTATATAATAATCAGATTGATTACCTCTATGGCCTTGTTCTTGCTACAGGAAATGCTACAGGAGGGTGGATTGCAAGCAGATGGTCTGTAAAAAAAGGAGATGGTTTGGTTAAAGTGTTTTTAATCATCATGGTTATCGCTATGGCTATTAAATTATGGATAGATAGTTAATTCAAAAAAGTTAAAAAAAGCATAGGAAATAAGCAATTTTTATTACACCTACCTCTTCTTTTGTTTTATACTCTTTTACAATACATTACACAGAAAAACAAGATATAACAATTACTCTATCTGCCCGGGATTATACAGCTTATCCCGCATATCTCGCTCAATATTCTTATCTTTTAGAACTAATAAACACAAAAATCACCATCTCATGAAACTTTCCCCCGTATTCATTACCCTGGTATGTCTTATTTTTTTAAACTGTAAATCACAAAAAAATGAAGACACCGAAGAAAGCAACGAAACTATTACCGAAGCCCCACAAGAGGCACCAAAAAAACCGATTAGTGATATCACTATCGACCCAATAATTCATGCTACTGCTATTGTAGAGTGGAAAGAAAAAACTATTTATATAGATCCGGCAGGAGGAGCCAAAGCTTTTAAAGATAAGAAACTTGCAGACCTTGTGCTTATCACAGATATACATGGGGACCATATGGATATTGAAACTTTGGATAGTCTGGATTTATCAAAAGCCGAAATTATAGCTCCTCAGGCAGTGGCCGAAAAACTTCCTGCACAATACACAGATCACTTGATTATTCTTAATAATGGAGAAACAAAAGAAGTACAAGGAATATCTATTGAAGCCATCCCGATGTACAACCTAAGAGAAGAAGCCTTAAAATTTCATGATAAAGGAAGAGGCAATGGTTATGTAATCACTTTAGGGAAGAAACGACTTTATTTTTCGGGAGATACAGAAGATATTCCAGAAATGAGAGCATTACAATACATAGATATGGCATTTGTAACCATGAATCTCCCCTATACCATGACCGTAGAAAGTGCAGCGAGTGCTGTTCTGGAGTTTAAACCTAAGCAAGTATACCCATATCATTATCGTGGAACCGAAGGGCTAAGTGATGTTGCCAAGTTTAAAGAATTGGTATCAAAAAATCCAGATATAGAGGTAATTCAATTAGATTGGTATCCCAATAACACCAAATAGTAAGTCAACAGTACTATTCTATTATATAATCTAATATAAAAAAGGTCTGCAATACATGCAGACCTTTTTTAAGTGTTATATGTAGAATTATATAGTAATTATATCTTTTTTACTCTAACCGCATTCATTCCTTTCTGACCGCGCTCAAGTTCAAAAGTTACTTTATCATTTTCTTTTACCTCTTGCATCAAACCATTCACATGCACAAAATATCGCTCTTGCGTTTCAGTATCATTAATAAAACCATATCCCTTAGAATCATTAAAAAACGCAACTTTCCCTTTTCTTACCGGATCAAATTCCTCTTTCTCTCTTTTAGGAACCCCAATCTCAATATTCTCTGCTTTGATTTTTTTCTTTTTGGTCGGATCTGGTGGAGTATCAGTAGTATACCCATTTTCATCAACATAAGCAATCATACTATCCAAGCCATTACCCTTATTAGAGTTAGCTCTACGCTCCTGCTTTTTTTTCTGCTTTTCTTCTCTCTTTTTTAATTTCTTTTTCTCTTTTTCAATTTTACTAAAAGTCTGCTGTGATTTTGCCATTCGCTATTTATACTTTGTTTTTTGTTAAACCGATTCTTAACCTTAAATATGGAGGTTGTCATTGAAATACTAAACGAATGATTGGAAAATAGCAATTTCTAAGATTGATTTACCTAATAATTTACCCAGTTGTTGCAATAACGCATACATCAAATATATAAATATTGATATACTGAATTTTTTACAAAGATAAGTTTTCATTTTTAATTTTAGAAAAGTATTTACCTGATTCATGGTTCTGTATGAAATTTTGGCCCTGATAAAACTAAATTCGTAAATTCGAAAACTCATTTTTTGCCTCTAAAACAGTAATTTCTATATTTTTTGAATGAAAAACAATACCGACAAACAAAATCATCTACATTTCGCTATTTACAAACCTTATGGCTATCTAAGTCAATTTATTAATAACGGACAAAAACAAAATTCAAAAAAGTTATTAGGAGAGTTGTATGATTTTCCTGAAGGAACAATGGCTATTGGGCGACTGGATGAAAAATCAGAAGGACTATTATTACTCACTACAAGCGGAAAAACCAGTAACCATATCTGTAGCGGTCATGTAGAAAAAGAATACTATGCTCAAGTAAACGGTGATATTACTATAGATGCAATTGAATTATTAAGAAAAGGAGTCGAAATTGGTTTTGAAGGAAAAAAATATATCACTACACCTTGTAAAGCTTCCAAAATAGATACTATCCCAACATTTCCTGAAAGGCCAAAAAAAATACGTGATGATAGGCATGGTCCTACCAGCTGGGTATCTATCACATTACAAGAAGGTAAATTTCGCCAAGTACGAAAAATGACATCAGCCGTTGGTTTTCCCACATTACGATTAGTACGAATAAGAGTTGGTAATATTTATTTAAATGAAATGAAAGCCGGAGAAGTGAGAGAACTACACACTATATAATCATACACCATAAATCTACACAATCACTACTATTTTTAATTATTTGGATTAAATACTCTGTTTTCTTCCTATAACACATCTTTACTTCCCCTTTTATCATTAATAAAAGTGATATATATAAGAATGATATTCTAAAAAGTGTATTTTAATTACATATCATTAGAATTAAAGTCTAATTATAACACATAATAAAGACTAATATTCTAAATTAAACTATATATTTAGAATATTTATCTATGCTATGTAATTTTGAACAAATTATTAAGCATATTATGAAATTACATACTACAGAACAACAACAGCTTGAAGAATTATATCATAGCATCAAAAGTACAACACAAAATTTTTTAGGATACCCGGTTTCAAAAGATTTTGATTATTCTGAATTAATGCCATTTCTCCAGTTCCCTTTAAACAACTTAGGGGATCCGTTTAGCGAATCTACGTATCGTGTAGATTCTAGAGCCATGGAACGTGAAGTTGTAAATTTCTTTGCCGGATTATTTAGAGCTCATGAAAATGATATTTGGGGATATGTAACCAATGGTGGTTCTGAAGGAAACCTATATAGCCTTTATGTAGCACGAGAATTACACCCAAAAGGGATGGTCTATTTTTCTGAAGCAACACATTACAGTATTCAGAAAAATGTAACCTTGCTTAATATCAGCTATGTGATTATAAAGTCGCTTCCTAATGGTGAGATGGATTATAATGACTTAAAAGAAGCTATTGGTTACAATAGACATAGACCGGCAATAGTAGTTGCAAATATTGGAACTACAATGACAGAGGCTAAAGATGACACCAAAAAAATTAAAGGAATTCTGGAAGACATGGCTATAGAGAAGCATTACATACATGCAGATGCTGCCTTAGCCGGGGGATTTGCGCCCTTTGTTACCCCAAGACCACAATTTGATTTTGAAGATGGTATCGATAGTATCTCAATCAGTGGGCATAAATTTATAGGATCTCCCATGCCGTCGGGGGTAGTTATTGTAAAAAAAGATAACAGAGACCGAATTGCAAGAAGAATAGCGTACATAGGTAGTTCTGATGCTACTATTACCGGATCAAGAAATGGGCACACCCCTTTATTTTTGTGGTATGCTATAAAAAAATTAGGAGTCGAAGGGTTCAAAAAACGAACAGAGCATAGTTTAGGTGTAGCTTCTTATACAGAAAAAAAACTCAAAGATCTTGGAATTGAAGCTTGGAGAAACCCTAATGCCATAACTATCGTCTTCCCTGCTCCCAGCACAGAAATTATAGATAAATGGCAATTAGCAACAGAAAATGGACAATCCCATATCATTTGTATGCCGAATGTATCTTACGAACAAATTGATAGTTTTATAGCAGATATTGAAGTAGAAATGTGTACCATCTAATATAAAATTAAAATCATACGATTATAACATAACATAATGGGGCATAACAAATTGTAATGATTCTTTCATGAGAAAACATACAATTTTATGGTATTTTCGTCAGTGAATTTGTGTAAAAAGTATATTGTTGTTTCCTATATAAAATACCCCATTCACTATTTAATATAATTCAACAATACTTTCTTATAATGTAATTAACTTATCATTGCAAAGTACCACCGCCTTATGCGGTGGTATTCTGTTTTTATATTATTTTTGCGCCAGTTAAAAAACAATGGTTGTCTTTTTTGGTTAGAATAGCTAACATGTAATAGAAAAATAGAATGTAATACACTATGAATAGATTACAACACATAGAAAATGAACTTTTTGATTTAAGAGTACAATTACAAAATCATAAGCTCTATAAAAATTTAAGCCATATTGATGACATAAAAATATTTATGGAAAACCATGTTTTTGCTGTTTGGGATTTTATGTCTTTATTAAAAGCAATACAAGTTAAATTAACCAATGTAACCACCCCATGGATTCCTAGAAAAAACCCTGTATTATCTAGATTTATCAATGAAATTGTACATGCAGAAGAAAGTGATATTAATGAGTTAGGGAAACCTAAAAGTCATTTTGAAATGTATTTAGATGCCATGAAACAGATAAAGGCCGATACATCTAAAATCGATTTGTTAGTCGACCTAATTGCATCAGGAAATGATGTCGATCATGCATTAAGTCGGTTAAACATCAATCAACATGTACTGGATTTCGTTAAATTTTCTTTCGAAATTATAGAAACTGGGGAACCGCACCGTATTGCATCTGCATTCACTTTTGGAAGAGAAGATGTTATTCCCGATATGTTTATTGAAATATTGAAAAAATCTGACTCAGAAAATAAACGATACAACAAACTAACGTATTACCTTGAAAGACATATTGAACTTGACGGAGATGAACATGGACCGCTTTCATTAGAAATGATTTCTGAATTATGCGGAAACGATTCAAAAAAGTGGGAAGAAACTTTGCAGGTTGCCAGAAGAGCTTTGGTACATAGGATTAAGTTATGGGATTGTATTTCTGATACAATAGAAAAGAAAAAGCTAATGTATAGTAGCTAAAACATCAAAAAAGCAAACATATCCTAAAGAATCATTTTTATGACATTGAAATATATGAAAGCATATTATTCATTCAATAGTCGTTGAAACTCTTCGAGATAAAGGCCAATATGATACCCATCCATTAGTCCGTGATGTACATTAATAGCAATTGGCAAACTTAATCTACCGTTTTCTTTGGTATATCTTCCAAAAGAAATTTTAGGAACACTATCCTTAAACTGAAAATGCCTAGCATGTGTAAGTCCAGTAAAATTATACCAGGGAATAGATGAATAGTGAATAGTATCTATACGCTTGGCATTATCTGTATGTCGTAATCCTGTACTTTTTTTAACAGCTTCAATTTCTTGTTGCGCTTTATTACAAAACATATCAAAATCATCTGCATACTCCATAAATGAAAACCCAAATGTATGATCTTCTCTACCTATAGTTGGTGATGCATGAATTTTATCATATACAAACACTTGATTATCCTCTATACGATATCTAAATGCTTCAATTGCATTTGCAGCATGAAGGGATTTGTAGAGATAAAACAAAAAATAAGGATACCCCAGATCTTCTATTTTTTGATATCCTAATGTAAAATCTACAGTTGTTGTTATCCCAAAAAATGGTTCATCAAAACTACCAAAAAAGTCAAAATGTTCTTTTCTGTTCCAGGTAGTAAGATCTAGTTTTGTTTTCATTTTTATAATATTTGCAATAACTCGCTAGCCTTTGCAAAACTTCTAAAATTTGGGTGATCAATTTTATCATCAACCATTTCATGTACCCAGGTAGTATGAAACGGAATATGAAATGCATGTGCTCCAATATTTAAAACTGGCAAGACATCAGATTTTAAAGAGTTACCTACCATTAAAAATTCATCTTCAGTAATATCCAGATGTTTTACTAGTTTTTTATATTGTTTTTCTGTTTTATCAGAAACAATTTCAATGTGATGAAAATAATTTTCCAGTCCAGATTTAATGAGTTTCCGCTCTTGATCTAACAAATCTCCTTTAGTTGCCATTACAAGGCGATACTTCTTAGATAATTGATCTAATGTCTGATCAATTCCATCAATCAATTCTATGGGCTCCCGAAGCATTTCCTTTCCTTTTTCTATCAACTTTTGCACCAAATCAATCGTCATATTTCCATTAGAAATTTTTATAGCCGCTTCTATTAACGAAAGTGTAAAAGGTTTGATCCCATAACCATATAATGGCAGGTTTTGCATTTCAACATCAAAAAGTAATTTATTTGCTTCTTCTTTGGATAAATACTCTTCTAACAAAGTACAAAACTCATCCTCTGCTTTTCTAAAAAAAGTCTCATTTACCCAGAGCGTATCGTCTGCATCAAAAGCAATTACTTTGATCTTTTTTAAAGGCATAACTATCTTACCAGTTTTTTATACTTAATACGTTTTGGCATTAAATCACCTCCTAAACGTTTCTTTTTATTTTCTTCGTAATCAGAGAAACTTCCTTCGAAGAAATATACTTGCGAATCTCCTTCAAAAGCCAAAATATGAGTACAAACTCTATCCAAGAACCAACGGTCGTGAGAAATTACCACGGCACATCCGGCAAAGTTCTCTAACCCTTCCTCTAGCGCTCGTAACGTATTAACATCAAGATCGTTAGTAGGCTCATCTAAAAGTAACACATTACCTTCTTCTTTTAAGGTCATTGCCAAATGTAATCGGTTACGTTCACCTCCGGAAAGAGCAGATACCATTTTGTTTTGTTCGCTTCCGCTAAAATTAAAACGACTCAAATATGCTCTGGAATTCACTTGCCTTCCTCCCATTGTGACTAGCTCTTGTTCATCACTAAAGTTTTGCCAAATCGTCTTATCAGGATCGATATTACTATGACTTTGATCTACATAAGCGATCTTGGCAGTATCCCCAACAGCAAAGCTACCTTTATCTGGTTGCTCTTCTCCCATTATCATTTTAAATATAGTAGTCTTACCAGCTCCGTTTGGACCAATAATACCAACAATCCCTGCCTGAGGAAGATTAAAATTTAAATCTTCATACAACAACTTATCATCAAAAGCTTTACTTACTCCTGTAGCTTCGATTACATTAGTTCCTAATCTAGGACCATTGGGAATATAAATTTCAAGCTTTTCATCTACTTGTTTTTGATCCTGACTTAACAACTTATCATAGTTACTTAAACGTGCTTTTTGTTTTGCCTGCCGACCTTTTGGAGCCATACGAACCCATTCTAACTCTCGTTCTAATGTTTTTTGACGTTTGGAAGCTTGTTTTTGCTCTTGTGCAAGTCGTTTTGATTTTTGATCCAACCATGAAGAGTAATTTCCTTTCCACGGGATACCTTCTCCTCTATCAAGTTCTAATATCCACCCTGCTGCATTATCCAAAAAGTATCTATCGTGAGTTACAGCAATCACAGTACCTTTATATTGTTGTAAGTGATGCTCTAACCAATGAACAGATTCTGCATCTAAATGGTTAGTAGGCTCATCTAATAATAAAACATCTGGTTCTTGCAATAAAAGACGACAGAGAGCCACTCTTCTACGTTCACCACCAGATAGTACTCCGATTTTCTTATCAGATTCTGGAGTACGAAGTGCATCCATAGCTATTTCTAACTTGGTATCCAACTCCCATGCATTACTGGCATCGATCTGATCCTGTAGGCTTGCTTGTTTATCCATAAGCTCCTGCATTTTATCAGGATTCTCATAGACCTCTGGTAAACCAAACATATCATTGATCTTATTATACTCGTCTAAAACGGCAACCGTTTCTGCCACACCTTCCTTTACAACTTCTAATACTGTTTTTTCAGGATCCAGCTTTGGTTCTTGTTCTAACAAGCCAACCGTATATCCCGGAGCAAATACAACATCTCCTTGATAATTTTTATCTATTCCTGCTATAATTTTAAGCAAAGTAGATTTTCCCGAACCATTAAGTCCAAGGATACCTATTTTAGCTCCATAAAAAAAACTGAGATATATATTTTTGAGAACCGGAGTATTTGCACTTTTGTACGTTTTACTCACTCCGGACATCGAAAAGATTACTTTTTTATCGTCTGACATAAGCCCTTAATTGTTATTTTTTAGATTGTATAGTTAATAAGAGTTAAACTCTCCCTTTTAATGCATTAAAAACCCAGGCAATTGCAAAAAAGCCAACTCCAACAGCCGCAAAACCATATCCCGATACATCTCTATATCTAAAAGCTCCTAATGCAATAAGTGCTAAACCAACTATTATCATTATAAAAGTTGCCCAAGCCAACACTGTATTTTTATTCATTCCCATAAATTATTTTTTTAGTTTAGTACAGTTACTCATGTTTTTATACATAAGCAAGTGCAAATATCGGTATTTTATCGTCAAAACACAGGTTTTTGTAGAGTTGTTAATACAAAAAAATAGTTCACCTATTGTCCTACAGTAAATTAAGAATTCACTTTTATTTAAAAACAGATCTTCAAGAGTCTAGTCTCAACGCTAAAACATAGTCCTAGAGATTATTAATGACATATGCACTTCTTTTTCTGATTCAAAATATTAGCATACTCATGATCATACTTCCTTAGATGTAAACAAAAGTTATGATCAAATTATTTTGCGGGTATTAAATTTAAGTGCAAAAGAGTAGGAATTTCTAACTATAGTTTTAGAGCTTTCCGTTATTAAATCACTAAAAAACAACAAGTTAAATAACTTGAAAAATAATATTCTAAAAACAAAATAATAGTACGGTTTAAATTGGCCTCCTATCATTCATAAAATCTACGTTTTTTGTATTTTCGTGCAAACAATACACACAATATACACAATACACAAAATGGATATAAACTTCAACAAAAACGAAGATCACAATAAACTCTTAGTATCAGAATTACGACAACGCCTTGCCAAAGTAAAATTAGGAGGAGGCGAAAAACGCATCGAAAAACTTCATGCCAAAGGTAAAATGACAGCAAGAGAAAGAATCGATTATTTATTAGATACAGATTCTAAATCTATAGAAATTGGCGCTTTTGCAGGAGAGGATATGTATCATGATCATGGGGGATGTCCTAGTGGCGGTGTCGTTGTTAAGATTGGATATGTAAGTGGAAAACAATGTATTGTTGTGGCTAATGATGCAACAGTAAAGGCTGGTGCCTGGTTCCCTATTACAGGAAAGAAAAACTTAAGAGCCCAGGAATTATCTATTGAAAACAAATTACCAATCATCTATCTTGTAGATAGTGCAGGAGTATACCTACCAATGCAAGATGAAATCTTTCCTGATAAAGAACATTTTGGGAGGATATTTCGCAATAACGCAGTAATGAGTAGTATGGGAATTGTTCAAATCTCTGCAGTTATGGGGAGTTGTGTTGCCGGAGGTGCATATCTACCTATCATGAGTGATGAAGCATTGATTGTAGATAAAACAGGTAGTATATTCCTTGCAGGAAGTTATTTGGTAAAAGCAGCTATTGGAGAAAGTATTGATAATGAAACTCTGGGTGGTGCAACTACTCATTGTGAAATTTCTGGAGTAACCGATTATAAATCTAAAGATGATGCAGATGCTCTGGATACAATTAAAAATATAATGTCAAAAATTGGGGATTTTGAAAAAGCTGGTTTTAATCGTAGTAAACCTGTTTCTCCAAAAGAAAATCAAGATGATATCTATGGTATCTTACCAAAAGCTAGAAATGAACAGTATGACATGATGGAAATCATCAATCGACTAGTAGATGGTTCTGATTTTGAAGAATACAAAGCCGGATATGGGCAAACTATTTTAACTGGGTATGCGCGTATCGATGGCTGGGCTGTAGGTATTGTAGCAAATCAGCGTAAAATTGTAAAGACTAAGAAAGGAGAAATGCAATTTGGAGGAGTCATCTATTCTGACTCTGCAGATAAAGCAACACGGTTTATCGCCAATTGTAATCAAAAGAAAATACCATTGGTATTTCTACAAGATGTAACCGGATTTATGGTGGGTAGTAAAAGTGAGCATGGAGGTATTATTAAAGATGGTGCAAAAATGGTAAATGCCGTGAGTAATAGTGTCGTACCAAAATTTACCATAGTAGTTGGTAATTCTTATGGTGCAGGTAATTATGCAATGTGTGGCAAAGCATACGACCCTAGATTAATTGCTGCCTGGCCAAGTGCAGAATTAGCGGTAATGGGTGGTGCTCAAGCAGCAAAAGTATTGTTACAGATTGAAACGGCTTCTTTAAAAAAGAAAGGAGAGCAATTATCTGAAGAAGATGAGAAAGCGCTGTTTAATAAAATTAAAGCTCGATATGATAAACAAACTTCTCCGTATTATGCCGCTGCACGAATCTGGACAGATGCTATCATAGACCCTTTAGATACGAGAAAATGGATTTCTATGGGTATAGAGGCTGCAGATCATTCTCCAATTGAAAAGAAATTTAATTTGGGAATCATACAAGTGTAAAATGAAAATATCCCGTATGTATTAATGATTTGTGTATTAAAAATATACATAATGTATGTTTTTAGGTTTTTTAGAAAATTTAACTTTAAAACTTAATTAACCATTTTAAATCTAGACAAGGCCATAATCCTTAAAAAAGAACAACAACAATCTATTAATGAAGGTTCGTTTGATAGAAGATGTCCTCAATTTTGAGCATATTCGAAAGGTAGTGATTGCCCTTGTAGAGGAAGTGGAGTAACCATAAGAGGTTACTATATTGATGATTTGTGTGCTTTTAAAGGAAAAAAGAAATCCAGTCGATTTCCAAATTGTACTAATATCCATTTTATAGATTAGTAAAATAAAATTAGTATTCAGTATCTTTATTCATCTATTTGCATATCTTCATTTACGAAGAATGAACATACATCAGTTATGAAATTATATGTCAACACGTTATATATACTATTGATACTAAGCTTTATTTTTTTATTGAGTTGTCAGACTGCTAAAAAAGTTGCTTTCGAGGTCCCTGTAGATACTACTTCAAAAAAAATCAACTATCAAATTAAGCAAACATATACGTTAAAAGATATTGGTGTATATGCCAATAATGAATTTGACGGAGCCCGTCTAAATGGATTTAGAAAAATAAATGATAGTACTGCAGCAGTTATTATAAACCCTGAAAATGCCCCTATAAATAAAAGTGCATACTACGCTTTTAAAGCTTGGGCCGATACGCCTAAATCTTTTTATTTCCAGTTTCAATATCCCGATGGACATGAACACAGGTATCTTCCACAGTTAAAAACAAATAACGAGCAATGGAAAAGTATTGATTCTATTAATTTATATCAAACTAACGAAAATACTACGATAAAAATTCAACTCGATAAAACACCTTTATTAATTGCTGCTCAGGAAATACATTCTTCTAAACATGTTAAGGATTGGTATACAAATTTGATTAAGGGGAAAGAGAATTATGTAAATCTGAGTGTATTCGGAACTTCTAAATTAGGTAGGGAATTACCCGTGTTAGATATTTTTAATGGAAATCCCGAAAATAAGGATATAATCGTTTTGTTAACGCGTCAGCATCCTCCAGAAGTTACTGGTTATTTTGCCTTTCGACACTTTGTACAAACTTTATTAGATGACAACTCTGAGCTTTCAAAAGAATTTTTGAATAGGTATCGGGTATTAGCTTTTCCTATTATGAATCCAGATGGTGTAGATCTTGGTCATTGGAGACATAATGCTGGTGGTGTAGATACTAATCGAGATTGGTCTGCATACCGACAACCCGAAATTAAGCAAACGGTACAGTTTATTTCTAAAACATTAAAAAGAAATAATTCGAAACTAATATTAGGTCTTGATTTTCATTCTACCTGGTATGATATATTTTATACCAATGAAATACGAAAAGGCACTACTCTCCCCCATTTTATAGAGAATTGGTTTACCGCATTAGAAAACAATATTCCTGACTATGTTGTAAACGAAAAACCAGGAAACAGCAAGAAACCGGTTTCTAAAGGATGGTTTCTATATGGGCATAATGCTACAGGAGTAACTTATGAAATAGGTGATGATACTCCAAGAGATAAAATAAAAGTTATCGGTACGATAACTGCACAACAAATGATGAAGATTTTGACCGATAAGTGATGTAATTCAATTTACTTTCTTTTAGGAATTGTAATCAATTTGGTCTGTCTATTATTCACATATTTAAAACCTGAAGCACTCCAAAAACCGGCTTCTTCGAGCATAATACGAATATCTTTTTTCCATTCTGGGAGTGTTACTGTAGTATTTAGTTCGATAGCATACACGGTATTTTCATACAAGGGATAATCTCCTGTTCCCGGGACTCCACCTTGTGCATCCCACATTCCTATTGTTGGGCCTGCAGAGTGGCCAAATACGCCTAATGGATGTGTGTATATTGACGGTTTAAGTCCTTCAGCTTTTGCTTGTTCAAGAGATTTTAATAAAATCTCATTTCCGGTCTTACCGGTCTTAAAATTAGAAGTAAAAATGTCCTGTACTTTATTTCCATCTGCAAAAGCTTTTGTTAAAAACTCAGGAGGAGATGTTTCTTCGTTTTTAAGAATATAGGCATGTTGCTGGCAATCTGTATTTAATCGTAGATATGTAATCCCAAAATCACAATGAATCAAATCTCCCGGCCGAATTACTTTATCTTTTGGTCGATCAGAAAAGGAAACAATATGGCTTTGTAGTGTTTCACCCGAACGCTGAATATCTACTGTAGGATGAAACCAGGTTTTTAATCCCATATCGGTTACCTTTTGTCTTAACCACCAAACTACATCATCTGTAGTAGTCGTTCCTGGCTGTATAACCGAAGTACTATATGCTTCATCAATAATATCATGAGTGATTTTCACCAACTCTTTATATATTTCCATTTCCTGTTGGGTACGTGTTTCTACCCAAGCAATTGATAATTTTTCGGAAGAGGAAATTCTTGATTTATATTCTTCTGGCAGTACATTCATCAACTCATCATAGTCTGTTTTCACTATACCATCCAGAATTCCAAAATCTTTAGAATAATTAATTCCAATTTTTTTGGGATCTCTTTTTGAAATTATATCAATAAGTGCTTTCCATTGATCTGGTTGTTTATCCTTATCCCAGGCAGAATCAATATTTTTGCCCACATTATATCGAGCTACTGCCAGTTTTTCTATTGTATTCTTAGCTTTGTCTCTATAAAAAACCAAAATAGTTCTTCGTCTGGCATTTAACCAGGTCGAAGGTAGCATTGTTTTAAGTACAGGGTCTTCGTTGTATTCCCTCGAAATCAAGATCCACATATCAAACTCTGTACGATCCATTAGTTGAGGTAAAAGATTATCAAATCGATCTTTTAAAACCATATCAATTGCTGCTGCTCTTTCTCTTTGGTTTAGAATTTGAGATTGAATGGCAGTACTAAGAAAAAATAAGGTTATAATAAATAGGTTTTTCATTGTGTGATTAGTATGAGGGAATTAAATGTATAATTGAAATAAAAATATCACAAAAAAAGACACCTGCAAAACAATACAGATGCCTCTTTCGAACTTTAACAATACCTTTTGATTACTCTATAATCCCTGATAGCTATTCATAAGTCTTATAAATTCTGCTTTATATCCCTGGTCATCTTTTTCCTTATTCGTTTCGGCTAAAGCAATTATATCTTTAAGATTTTGGTTTTCAATATATTTCGAACCTCTTAATTTCATTCCAAACCAAGCGATTGACGCTACAAAATTAAAATCTTGTGAAGCAGAAGTTTTAGCATCTGTATGTAAAATATGAACCATTTCAATACTCTTTTTCTCTTGTGGTCTTTTATATCTAAACTTAACAGTTAATAGTTCATCTCCATACTCTTTGTTAATCGTTGAATTGGTATATTTTAGATCTGCAATTTCTTTTAGATACTTGTTTTTTACTCCTACGGGAATTACCTCATATAGTGCAGTCACTGTATGCCCACTTCCCAATTCTCCGGCATCTTTAGTATCATCTATAAAATCTTCATCTGCCAAAAGTCTGTTTTCATATCCTATCAATCGATATGCCTGCACTTTACCGGGGTTAAATTCAACTTGAATTTTTACATCTTTAGCTATTGTATATAAAGTGCCTCCGAATTCTTTCCCCAATACTCTTTGGGCTTCTTGCATAGTATCGATATATGCATGGTTACCATTACCAGTATCTGCTAATATTTCTAACTTACTGTCCTTATAATTTCCCATTCCGAATCCCAGACATGTTAAAAATACATTGGATTTACGTTTTTCTTCAATCAATTTTTTCATGTCTTTATCGCTACTAATTCCTACATTAAAATCGCCATCGGTAGCCAGGATGACTCTATTATTGCCATTCTTTATAAAATTTTCTTTTGCAATTTTGTATGCCAATCGTATTCCTTCTCCTCCTGCTGTTGATCCTCCTGCTTCAAGGTTTTGTAATGCTTGATTAATTTCGTGCTTATTAGCTCCAGATGTGGGTTTTAATACCATTCCTGCTGCCCCCGCATATACAACGATAGAAACCTTGTCTTTTTCACGTAATTGATTAACCAAAAGTTTAAAAGCTTTTTTAAGTAGAGGCAATTTATTGCTGTTACTCATCGATCCTGATACATCAATTAAGAATACAAGATTAGATGCGGGAATTTCATGTTGAGGAATTTCTTTTCCTTTTAATCCTATCTTAACCAATTGTGTTTTTGTATTCCAGGGAGTTGAAGCATACTCGGTATGAATTGCAAAAGGATGCTCGTCTTTGGGTTGTTCGTATTGATAATTAAAATAATTGATCATTTCTTCAATTTTAACGGCATCTGCAGGAACTTTAACTCCGTTATTAATCATTCTTCGAATATTACTATAGGATGCTTTGTCTACATCAATAGAAAAAGTCGAGAGAGGAGCCATTTGAACTTTTTTAAAATCATTTTCAATAATTTCTCGGTATGACTCATCATTTTGTACTTTATAATTACCAGAATGCGTTGTAATTACAATACATCCATGTTTAGCCTTAGTCCCATAAACCGAAGTTGCTTTTTTATTTTTAAGCACTTCTACCTTTGCTATTTTTGTTGGATCTATTGTGTTTACTACGGCTATGTCTTTATTATCAACAGGTACTCCATCTACTACATACAGCGGTTGTTTTGTACCCGAAACCGAACTGACTCCTCTAACTTTTAACGCATTACCTGTACTAAAAACCTGTACTCCCGACGACTTGTTAATACGTCTTTGCCTGTGTTTTCTTCCTTTCCTTCTTGGTCTATTACTAGATACAGCATAACTCATTGATTTTCTTACTCTATTTGATCCATATGCTGTAACAACTACTTCTTCTAATTCTGCCGAAGAAGGAATCAGCTTAATATGCATAAAAGCCGAGGCAGCGGTTATTTTTTCCTCAGCTGTTTCGAATCCTACATAAGAAAACATTAATGTGTCTCCTATAGTCGCAAGAATAGTGTAATTACCATCAAAATCTGTTTGCGTTCCGTTGGTACTGCCTTTTATAACAATATTTACGCCAGGTAAAGGCAGGCTTTGATCGTCTGTTACTTTTCCTGTAACTTTTATGTCTTGTGCATTTGAAATCCCGGTTATAAGGAAGACAAATAAAATGTATTGTAATAGTCTCATAGTTAATAGTTTTTAATTATGAACTAAAACTATGCGTTCTTATAAGCGATAACAATCAAGAATGAGTGAAGACGTCTTTTTATTGAGTAAAAAGGAAAATACTGGCTATTCTGTTTCCAGAAAATGTGAAAGTGAGAAGTTTATCATTAAAATTGATTAGCTAATACAATCTATACTTTTACCAGAAAAGCATTACAATTTAGAATTCATAGCCAATTCTACGGTTTGTTTTCTTTGTACTTTTCCGTTTTCTGTCCCTATAAATTGAGGAATAAAATAAATTTCTTTCGGGATTTCGTACTTGTTTAAGGTATCTAAATTTTGTATCGCTTCTTGCAATGTTAAATATGCAATTTTATCATACCCACGCTCTATTAATAAGATTACTTTATCACCAAGCATATCATCGGGGATACTGGTAATAAAAAAACGATGTCCGATCAACAGCTGTAATTTTGTTTCTATCTCTTCTGGATATAACTTCACTCCTCCACTATTAATTACATTATCATGACGCCCTTTCCACAAAAACTTTTTATATGTTTTTAGTTCTACTACGTCATTGGTAATGATCGTCTCTTCATTTAACTGTGGAGCTTTAATAATCAAGCAATTTCTATTATCAATGCTTAACGTAATATTAGGTAGAGCCTTAAAATAATGAGCATCTTTTTTATCTTTTTTCTTTGGGTTTATTCTCCTTGCGGCTATATGAGAAACTGTTTCAGTCATACCATAGGTTTCAAATATTTTAGTCTTAAAACCCTGTACCAATTCTTTTAAATTTTCTGAAACGGGACCACCTCCAACTATTAGCTTTTTAATTAAATGAAGTCTGTTAAGAGAGTTATCTAATTGTAGAGGCACCATTGCGCAAAAATCATATTGCTTATACACTGTATCCAAAGGATTTGTTCTTGGAGGTATCAAATCTATCTTCCACCCTAATACCATAGCTCTTACAAGCATCATTTTCCCAGCAATATAATTTGCAGGAAGGCATAGCAGTGCAGTAGTTCCTTCTTCAGATTTAAAAAACTTTCCTGTTGCTATTGCACTATTGATCATGTGTTGTTTATATACCTTAATTTTTTTTGGTTTTCCTGTAGAACCCGAGGTTTGTACAACAATATGATCTTTTTCATTTAACCAATCTAACAAAAAACTTCCTGCTTCCTGTTCATATACCTCACCTTCCTTAATAAAACTATAGGCTAAAGATTTTAGTCTTTCTTTATCAAAAGAACTTTTATTTATTGAGAAGCTTTGATGTATTTCGGGTATAGAAAATGTACTTTTTGTTTGCATATTCAAATTTCAATTTTCTAACATACTCATAAGTTATCAATATGTAAAGAGTGTGTTATTTCTTTGTTAGTTATTCTGAAATTGTATCAGATGGTATGTTTCCAAAAAGTTTATCTTTCCATCCTGTCCATTTATATTTCTTAGCTAATATGAACAGATAAACAGGATATAATATAATAACTGGAAGTACAATATCAATACCAGCTGAAGGTTCTGATATATCTAAAAATATTGCATTGGTTTGAAAAGCGCTCCAGTCTGTTGTAACCAACATTGCAGCCATTATATTATTTGCTGCATGAAAGCCCAGGGCTAATTCCATACCATCGTCCATTAGAGTCATAATACCTAATAGAAGGCCAGTTCCTATATAAAACACCATCATAATATAGCCTAGTTTCTCAACTTCTGGATTTAAACCGTGAAGTAATCCAAACGTTACAGAAGTAATGATAAGTGGTAACCATTTATTCTTAGCTAAAACACCTATACCTTGCATTAAATACCCTCTAAACAAATACTCTTCAAAACTGGTTTGTAACGGTAACAAGAGTAAAGAAATTAAAGCCAAGATTAAAAACGGAATCATTTCAAAATTAAGCTTATAAATTTCTGGTTCTACATAATAGCTAATCACAAAAAATACAATATTTATAGATGAAACAAGAAAAAATGTAAACCAAATACGTTTCCAATCAATCTTTTTTCTTGTTGTAGTCAATTCTCTAATCTTTTGTTTGTGAAGAAACTTAGCAACTATAAATAACCCCAATAATCCAGATATAAAACTTATAATTACTAAGGTTAGAAATAAATTAGAATTCATATCTAACGAGGTAAAGTTAGATTCTGCAGCAACCATCAACGTTTGTAAATCACCAGTATTTATAAATGCTCCTATGAATAAAGGGATAATACCTATAAATTGCCAAAAAATAAAAATGATTACTAACCCGATTAAATATCTCCACCATTCATGTTTTATTTTAAGTGCTTGTGCTATATACATATAATCTTAATTTAAATAATTTACGTTCCAGTTTATGTTATTATAATATCCTAAAGTTCCTTGACTAACAACCAAAGGTGAATCAATATTATTTGTATACAATCCTCCCGTTCCTAAGCCTTGAGGCATTTTGTTATTTAAGGTATATGTATATTGCGCAATAGCGTTTAATCCTATGTTGCTCTCTAGTGCGCTGGTAATCCACCACCCTATCCCAAAAGATTTTGCTATATCAATCCATTCTTTGGTTCCTTTAAAACCTCCTATCAAACTTGGTTTAAGAATAATATATTGTGGTTGTATAGTTTGTAATAGTTTTCTCTTTTCTGTTACATCAAAAACACCAATTAACTCTTCATCTAGTGCTATTGGCAATGGAGTTTCTTTACATAAGTTTGCCATTTCGTTAAGCTGTCCTTGTCGTATAGGTTGCTCTATACTATGTAGATTAAATACAGAAAGCTGTTTTAGTTTATCTAAAGCTTCTTCTGGTTTAAACGCGCCATTAGCATCTACTCTTAATTCAATACTATCTGAAGAAAAATGAGATCGTATATAGGACAACAAATTTAATTCTGTTTCAAAATCAATAGCCCCTATTTTCATTTTTATGCAATCAAATCCATCATCTAATTTAGAGGTGATTTGTTGTCTCATAAATTCTTTATCTCCCATCCATATGAGTCCGTTGATAGAAATTTGTTCTTCATCACGGGTAAATGGTGAAGGAAACAGTAAAAAAGGAGAATCGCTTTCTAAAGATCTAAACGCCATCTCTACTCCAAATTGAATACTCGGAAACTCTATAAGTTCTTCCCAAAGCTTTTCTACACCTAAATGAATATTCTCACAGGTCCATTTTAATGTATCCTCATAATCTGGTCGGTCATCGATACTTAATGTTCTTAGAATTCCGCACTCTCCTATTCCTTTCTTTGTTCCGTCAGAAATCACAATAAACCAGGTTTCTTTGGTTTTTAGAACTCCTCTCGAAGTACCGCTTGGTCTTTTAAACTGAAGGATATGCTTATAATATCTGGCATTCATTATAATGTGATGCTTTTCCCTATATCTAACAGCATAAGGTCTTTGTTTTTTTCAAAAAACTTTTGTTTGGCTTCATCATGATCAATTTCAATATATCCAAAAGTATCATAATGTACTCCTAATATTTTATCGCATTCTACAAAATCACTTGCAATAATAGCATCATCTACACCCATTGTAAAATTATCACCAATAGGTAGAATAGCAAGATCCAAAGTATTTCTCAACGGGATTAATTTCATATCCATTGTTAATGCTGTATCACCAGCAATATAAATGGTTTTATGCTCTCCTTCAATAACGAATCCTCCTGGTTGCCCTCCATATGTTCCATCGGCGAAACTACTGGTATGAATTGCATTCACATATTTTACTTTTCCAAATTCAAAACTCCAGGTTCCTCCATGATTCATAGGATGTATTTCGACACCTAGATTCTGGTAATATGTGGCAATTTCATAATTTGAGACAATCGTAGCATTATTATTTTTGGCTATAGCTTCTGCATCAAGAACATGATCTTGATGTGCATGAGTAAGCAATATATAATCTGCTTTAATCGTATTCATATCAATTTTATCCTTAGCTAACGGGTTACCCGAAATAAATGGATCTATAAGGATATTTGTTTCATTGATTTCAATTAGTAAAGTATTATGACCGTAAAAGGTGATTTTCATGTGTGAAAAATTTAAAACTAATTATACTACAAATAGGTTCTGAGATACAATAGAATGCTCACAAAAGCTACTATAAATTATCTACTATAACAGAGTTCGACTAAATTATAAAATCTGCCCCAGACTAAATAAAATTGATAGTAAAAATGTTGTTAAAGCTATTTTTTTAAGCTCGGGGTCTAATAGTTCTGAATTACTGGTTTTAGCAACTTTTCGTATATGAATAAGTAAAGGTATATAAGCAATCAAAAACAAAAAGTTCATAGGTATTTTATAGGTAGCATATAAATATACTAACATGGATAGCATAGCTATAATTAGTAAGGTAAAATGATAAGTTCTTGCTCGATTAATTCCTAGTTTTACAACAAGTGTATTTTTACCTGCTTTTTTATCACTATGATAATCTCTCATATTATTAAGATTTAACACTGTGGCACTCAATAATCCGATAGTGATAGCAGGTAGGAAGACAAGAACATTTAGTTGTTTTGCAAACAAAAAGTAACATCCAACGACGCTAACTAAGCCAAAAAAGATAAATACAAAAAAATCTCCTAAGCCTCTATAACCATACGCAGAGCTACCCATTGTGTATTTAATAGCAGCAGCTATAGCAGCAAGTCCTAATATGAAAAAGAATACAGAATAGAAAAAGTACTCTTTTCCGAAAGAAACATAAATTAAAGCAATAGCAACTCCTAAGGTGATTAATGCTGTAAGTACTATTCCTTTATACATTTCCTTTTTAGAAATGGCTCCACTTTGCAAAGCTCTTTGTGGCCCTACTCTATCTTCATTATCAGTTCCCTTTACCCCATCACCATAATCATTAGCGAAATTGGATAAAATTTGTAGACCTAATGTAGTAATAATAGCCAGCCAGAAGGTATTTGTTTCCAAAAAGTTCTTATAACCTAAAGCAGATCCAACAACTATTCCCGAAATCGATAGTGGTAACGTTCTTAATCTAGCTGCAGAGATCCATGCTTTGAATTTGGTCATTTTTGTAATTTTGACTTCAAAGGAACATTATTTTTATAGAAAAATGAAAATTAATTACATCAATTCTTTGTCTTAAGAGTTTACAAAAATGTGTAACAAATCATAATATCACTTATTTTTACAAATTTAGTAATTCATCTTACTCTAATTTTTATAAGACTTTTTATAGCTTAGCATTTTTAAATCCCTAAATACAATGATTAAACTTATAAAAACCTTTATTTTTTTGCTCTTATGCCTAATGATTGGATGTAAAGATGAGCCAAAGAAAAATGGTATTAATCAATCAAAACCTACTCAATCTGATACTCAAAAAGTAAAAAAAACAAAAAAACCTCCTTTTATTTGGGAAGGATCCAATATCTATTTTTTATTAACCGATAGATTTAAAAATGGAGACCCTACAAACGACGAGGCTATAAAGCGAACTAATGAAACAGGTAAATTAAGAGGTTTTGAAGGAGGTGATATCAAAGGGATTATTCAGAAAATAAAAGATGGGTATTTTAAAGCACTCGGAGTAAATGTTATATGGTTTAGTCCGATAGTAGAGCAAATACACGGAAGTGTAGATGAAGGTACAGGAAATACATATGCGTTTCATGGATATTGGACAAAGGATTGGACAAAAATTGATCCTAATTTTGGTACCTATAAAGAATTAAAAGAATTAGTAGATACAGCTCATAAGAATGATATTAGAATTCTAATGGATGTCGTAATGAACCACACAGGTCCTGTTACAAAGCAGGATCCTGTCTGGCCAGATAGCTGGGTACGAACCTCGCCGCAATGTACTTATAAAGATTATGAAAGTACTATAAATTGTACACTGATAAAAAACCTCCCCGATATTAAAACAGAGAATAATGAAAATGTAGAATTACCCGAAGCGCTAATAAATAAATGGAAAGCCGAAGGTCGATTAGAAATAGAACTTGCAGAGATAGATGTTTTCTTTACCAAAACACGATTAAAAAGATCTCCCAAGAATTATATTATCAAATGGCTAACTGATTATGTTAGAGAGTTAGGAGTAGATGGATATCGTGTAGATACTGTAAAACATATTAAAGAAGATGCATGGAGTGTATTGGCCGAACAAGCTAAGCTGGCATTCTTAGAATGGAAATCAAAAAACCCTGATAAAATACTAGATGATAATGAATTCTTTATGTTAGGTGAATTATACGGCTATGGAATTGATGGGAAACGATATTATGATTTTGGGAACCGTAAAGTAGACTATTTTGCTCATGGATTTAACAATATGATCAATTTTCAGTTCAAATATGATGCTAATCAACTTGATTATGAAAAATTGTTTAGCAAATACAGTAAAGCTTTATATACCAATTTAATTGGTAAAGGAATAACCAATTATATAAGTTCTCATGATGATGGTAACCCTTTTGACAGAAAAAGAAATAAAACGTATGAATCTGCCACCAAACTGTTACTAACTCCTGGTATATCCCAGATATATTATGGAGATGAGATAGCAAGACCTTTAATTATCGACGAAACCAAAGGAGATGCCACACTTAGATCTAATATGAATTGGGATTCAATCAATAATAAGGATACCAAAACATTATTACAGCATTGGCAAAAACTAGGGATTTTTAGAAAAAATCATCCCGCTGTAGGAGCCGGTAAACACAAAATGATATCCCAAAAACCTTATGTATTCTCAAGAAAGTATCATAAAAATGGAATATCAGACAAAGTAGTAATAGGATTAGATCTTCCTATGGGCGAAAAAATAATTAAAATTAATTCGGTTTTTCCAGAGGGAGCTATTTTAATCGATGACTACTCGGGTAAAGAAGTTACAGTTTCTAATGATTCGGTAATGGTTAATTCTGAATATGAAATTGCTCTATTAACAGTGAAAAAGTAAATTAATAACAAGAATTCTTTTTAAGCATCTATTGTGGTTAAATGACTATTAATTTGGTTTACTTTTTTCTAATATTCAAAAATAATATATTTCAAGATTAGAACTATATAGCGATTGTATATATACATATGTACCATATTTTTATATGAATCTAAAGTAAAAATTGGATCAGATATCAAGTAGTAAATTGCTAATTTATTTAAGTTCATAATACCCCATGAAGAACTTACCTCCTTAGGATAAGGAGGTAAGTGTTGGGGAAAACAAAAAAAGTAAGGGAAAAATTGTAATTGGAATACATGTCAAAGATAAAGAGGTTTGGTGCATATACGGTTACGGTTTTACCTCAAACTTTAGCCGGAATAGTAGTATGAATTGAAGATGAGTAGCTTAATTAACTGAAAAACAGACATTTAACACAAATCAACTCTGTATGTTAAATTATACTAAATAAAAAAAACAAATATCTGTATAAATAAATACCCGTAATTGATTTCTAATAATTCAAGAAAAATTTAAATTTGCAATCATTAGTAGTTAATCATCTTTATAATATTACCCATTTGGAAAATAAAAAAGCAATCAAGTTAATCGATAAAATTCTGGTAGACCTGGAAAAAACAGGTATCAACACAGATGCACTAATTGTAGACCTTAAAGAATTAAGGACTTATGCTTTAGAAGAGCAAATACCACTTGTAGTAAAGGTTCTTAGGTTTACTTATGAACATATAGAAGAAAATAATTCTTTTCTCATACCTATTCCGGATGATGAACCTATAGATGAGGACAACGAAATACCAAATAATGAAGAAACCAAAGACCCCGTAGAGAGTCTTAAATATTTGGTATCGTTAACAAAAAGTCTAAAAAACAGAACAAATATTTCAGATTTAAAAGAGTACAGAGATGCTCTTATGGAATATTAAATTATAGATTTTTGGTGAGTCGTTTTTCTGATTCAGTTTTTAAAAAATTATAGATCTTATAGAAGCGTCATATCTTTTATGTAAGAATGGCGCTTCTCTTTTTAATAGTATCAATCATTTTTTAATATGCTATCAATCGTAGTAAGATACTCCTCAAATTTTATTAGATTATTATGCGATCCTTTTGGTATTGTGATCATTCTTTTGTTTGAAACTGTAATACTATTAAATAATAGCTCTCCCGATGTATAAGGGACTACTCTATCATCGGTGCCGTGATAAATAGTAACATCACAAACTACATTTTGTATAAACTCATGAGACGGAATTTTATATTGTAGCAATAGGTTTGTTGGAAAAATAGGTAACCAACTTTCTGCAACATCTTTCATATTGTAATAGGGAGTTTCTAATATCAAATGGTTAGGCCTATTGTCTGAAGCTATTTTTGTTGCTATTCCAGTTCCAATAGATCTTCCATAAATAGTTATTTGATCTTCGGGATATCGTTCTAAAACATAATTATAGAACAATTGTGCATCTTCATATAATTTTTGTTCACTGATTTTCCCTGTACTTTTTCCATACCCCCGATAATCCATTATAATGACATCATATTTTTTTTGAGCAAAGAACATCGCTATTTCCCCCCAACGTTTCAGGCTTCCCTTATTTCCATGAAAATACAAAATCACCCCTTTGGGATCTTCATTAACAAAACGAATAGCATTAAGACGACTATTATCTTTAGTTTCTAGAAAAAACTCTTCAAAAGGATGCGCAAATTGAAAAATAAAATCTGTAGAAAGTTTTTCTGGTTGAAAAATAATTTTTTCCTGAAAGAAATAAAGTAATACCGCAATAATACTATACAATGCTATACTCCACAATAGTATTTTTTTAAGCTTGTGCATTTGCTTTTTTTGAAGAATGCATAACACCAATACTTGTATTAGAAAGATTTATCTTCCTCATTTTAGAATTGATAATTTCTCCAAGCATCTTATGATAAGATTCAAAATTATTCAAATTTTTATGCCCTCCTCCTATCACAGTGTATAGCCGAGTAAGTTTTGGTCGAATTTTTGACAATTTAACACTTGATTTAAAAGGAATTAATTTATCATGGGTGCCGTGTATAATATGAATAGGGCAATTTACATACTTAAGCCATTTATAGGTCGGTATAGGGTACCTCATAATTAAAGAAATTGGCATAAAAGGTATAAACTTTGCGGCAACCTTATTTAGACTATAATAAGGAGCATCTAATATCAACATTTTAGGATTATTGATAGAGGCTAATTTTGTAGCAAATCCAGAACCCATTGAACGACCGTATAAAATAATATACTCTTCCTTTACTCTTTCTTTAATCTTATTATAGACAAACTGAAGATCTCTTTTTATTGCCTTAAAAGAACGTCTACCTGTACTTTTACCAAACCCTCTATAATCCAACATAAATACATCATACCCATGTCTTGTGAAGTCTACAGCAAATTTTCCCCAGCCTTTAATACTTTTAGAATTTCCTTTAAGATATAGAACGACCCCTTTTGGGTTCTCTACTTTAAAATGAAGACCATTAAGTATAGCGCCATCTCTTGTTTCCAGATTATATTCTTCTACAACCTGATTGTTATAATGAAACTCAAAATCCTTATCTAACTTCTCTGGTTTAAAAATGAAGTACTCCTGTAAGTAATACAAGCCAACACTTACAACGATATACATTGCAAGAACACTAATTGCTATATATCCCCAATATGACATCCAATTATTCTTTTTTGTAAGTATCTAATTTACAAAAAATTAAATTGAGGTATAAAAAAATCCTGCCAAAGCAGGATTTTAAATACGTATTATTTGTTAAAATTTATCGTCGCGCATCATAAATTCTGAATCGAACTCCTACTCTTGCATAAATATCAAAGAATTTACTATTAGTATTGGTAATATTATCTACAAAATCGTTCATTACTCCTACTTCTGCCATAATATCAAACATCTCTCCTACCATTTGAGAAAAACCAGCTCCGTACACACCGCCAATAATCAATTTCTCATAGCCATCATCTTCTAATTCTACACCATTTATTTCAAATTTTGTATTTACTCGAAAAGAAGGCCCGACATTAATAAAACCACGAAACCGATCTTTACCATCACCAGTTAAGTATCTAAATTTTGGGTTAAATCCAACCTGAAGTGTCTCTGCATCGCCTGTTCCTTCTATTTCACTGGTACGCTGCAGAAGGTCTAAAGAAAAAACAATACTTGTTCTCGCTCTAACTCCCATTACATAACCATATCCGGCATTAACAAAAAAACCTGTTCCGCCTGTAGTTTCGGTATTATCAAGGTTTAGTTTAGAAAAAGTAGCTCCAGCAGAAACTTCCCAGCGATATTGCCCATAAGAAACAACAGAAAGCGTTGTAAAAAGAATAAAAAAGACTATTTTTTTCATGATTTCGTATTTAGATTTGAGGTTGTAATAGAGCGAAAATACTAAAATTTAAAAAACGACCATAAAAAAACCTGCCATATGACAGGTTTTTTTATGGTCTATATTGAGATAATATCCTTTATTTATGCATAAAACCTTGTTTTTGCAATAAAAATTCTTCAGTTTCTACTATATCCTCATCGGGAATACAACAATCTACAGGACATACTGCAGCACATTGTGGTTCTTCATGAAACCCTTTACATTCTGTACATTTATCAGGAACTATATAATATACTTCATCACTAACAGGCTCTTGTGCCTCATCGGCATTTACACCTTTACCGCCAGGAAGAACTACATCTCCTTCTAAATCTGTACCATCAGAATATCTCCAATCATCAGCCCCTTCATAAATTGCAGTATTTGGGCATTCTGGCTCACAAGCACCACAGTTTATACATTCATCTGTTATTATAATTGCCATAGCTCTTTTTTATTCTAAATTTGCAGCACAAAAATAGCTCGTAAACTAGTGATAAACAAATAAGAAATGTTATTAAATGATCGTATCAAAGCTTTTTCTGAATTAGGAAAGTTTCTTAGCCAATTCAAATCCACTGGTTATGAGAAGGTTAATGCCATTCATCATAATGATGATTTTTTTGATAAAATGCTTCATAAAATTACTACTGCCGTACATCATAATGGGTGGTTTACAGAAGAAAATGTACTTTTTTCTCTAGAACAATGGAGTAATGCTCTTACAGAGAATAGTTTAAAAGATTGGCTATCTCCTTATGCATTAGAAAAAATAGAACCAAAAACAGTCGGTATTGTTATGGCAGGGAATATACCATTAGTAGGTTTTCATGATTTTCTTTCTGTATTAATTTCTGGGCATCATGTTTTGGTAAAACAATCTTCTAATGATAACCAGTTGTTACCTTTTTTGGCTTCGTATCTAATAGCAATAGAACATCGATTTGAGGCATCTATTAAATTTACTTCAGAAAAATTTAAAAATTTTGATGCAGTAATTGCTACCGGAAGCGATAATACTTCTCGGTATTTTGAATATTACTTTGGTAAAGTACCCAACATCATACGCAAAAACAGAAATTCTGTTGCCATTTTAACGGGAAATGAAACCAAAGAACAACTCGAGGTACTAGGCAAAGATATTTTTAGATATTATGGATTGGGATGTAGAAGTGTTTCAAAATTAATGGTCCCAAAAGAGTATAATTTTGATTCTTTTTTTAAAGCCATTTATCCATATCATGATGTCGTTAATAGTGCAAAGTATGCTAATAATTATGATTACAATAAAGCAGTTTACCTAATGAGTAATTACAAATTGTTTGAAAACGGCTTTTTAATGCTCAAAGAAGACGAAGGCTATGCTTCTCCTATTGCGACTCTATTTTATGAAACCTATGATTCTAAAGACCAGTTAAACAAAAAAATTAAGAGTGACAGCGAAAAGATCCAGTGTGTTGTAGGCCTTGATTTTTCTCCAGAATGTATTGAATTTGGAGAAACGCAAAGCCCTCAACTTTCAGATTATGCAGATGGTATAGATATTATTGAGTTTTTGACAAAAATTAATTAAATAATTTATCATTTTGATAATGATTTTGTATCATATTATTAGCACCTTTGTAGCGTTTTTTCTAACGCTGTTTTTAGAGTAAAGAAAAAACAACGAAACCATACTATTTAACAACAATAAAACTACTAATGAAACTGATACAATTAGATAACCGTTAACGTAAATAGTTATACTAATTTTAATTGTTGAAGATTCCATGTGGCCATTAAAAACAACAAACATTAGCACATGAAAAAGCATAATTTTAGCGCTGGACCCTGTATTTTACCACAAGAAGTATTTAAAGAAGCATCACAAGCAGTGTTAGATTTTAACAACTCTGGTCTTTCTATTCTGGAGATATCGCATCGTAGTAAGGATTTTGTAGATGTTATGGAAGAAGCCCGCAGTTTGGTTTTAGAATTACTAGGTTTAGAAGGAAAAGGGTATAAAACACTTTTTCTTCAAGGTGGAGCAAGTACTCAATTTCTTATGACTGCCTATAATTTATTACAAACAAAAGCCGGGTATCTAAATACAGGAACCTGGAGTGATAAAGCTGTAAAAGAAGCTAAGCTTTTTGGTGAGATCGTAGAAGTTGCTTCTTCAAAAGATTCAAATTTTAATTTTATTCCCAAAGGGTATAATATTCCTAAAGGATTAGATTATTTACACCTAACCAGTAATAATACTATTTTTGGTACACAACTTAAAGATTTTCCTTCTACCGATACGACTCTTGTATGTGATATGAGTAGCGATATCTTTTCTAGACAGATGGATTTTTCTCAATTTGATTTAATTTATGCTGGTGCTCAAAAAAATATGGGCCCTGCAGGAGCTACTGTTGTAGTAATTAAAGAAGATATTTTAGGAAAAGTAAACAGACAAATTCCTTCTATGCTTGATTATCAAACACATATTAGCAAAAGTAGTATGTTTAATACTCCGCCTGTGTTTTCGGTATACACATCAATGCTAACCTTAAAATGGATTAAAAAATTAGGTGGTATTTCGGCTATAGAAGAACTTAATGAAAAGAAAGCTAAGCTTATTTACTCTGAAATAGATGTAAATCCATTATTCGAAGGTTTTGCTGCAAAAGAAGATAGATCAATGATGAATGCTACATTTAAACTTTTAAATGATGATCTTAAAGAAACTTTTGATGCTATGTGGAAAGAAGCAGGAATTAACGGAATTAACGGTCACAGAAGTATTGGAGGATATAGAGCTAGTATGTATAACGCATTAAGCCTTGAAAGTGTTGCTACTCTTGTAGATGTAATGGGTGATCTAGAACGTAAAGCGTAAAATATTCTAACAATAATCATTTAAGACAAGTCAAATTAATAGGACTTAATATTCAAAATTTAAAACTTGAAAATGAAAGTATTAGCAAACGACGGAGTATCTCAAAGCGGAATTGAAGCTTTAGAAAAAAAAGGCTTCGAGGTTTTAACAACTACAGTAGCTCAAGATCAATTGGTTAATTATATTAACGAAAATGAAATTTCTGTACTACTTGTGCGTAGCGCAACAAAAGTAAGAACAGATATTATTGATAATTGTCCTTCTCTTAAGATTATTGGCCGTGGTGGTGTAGGAATGGATAATATTGATGTAGCATACGCTAGAGAAAAAGGATTACATGTAATTAATACTCCGGCAGCTTCTTCTGGGTCTGTAGCAGAGTTAGTTTTTGCACATTTATATGGTAGTGTACGTTTTTTACATGATTCTAACCGTAATATGCCTCTCGAAGGAGATAGTAAATTCAAAAACCTAAAAAAAGCATACGGTAGTGGTATCGAATTAAGAGGAAAAACCCTTGGAGTAATAGGTATTGGGCGAATCGGACAGGCAACTGCAAAAATTGCAATTGGAGTTGGAATGAATGTTATTGCTTATGATCCTTTTATTGAGGAAGTAGAAATACCATTAGAGTTCTTTGATGGGCAATCATTAAAGTTCAAAATTAAAACGGTATCCAAAGAAGAGGTGCTTAAAAATTCTGATTTTTTCACACTACACGTTCCTGCACAAAAAGAATATGTGATCGGTAGTTCTGAAATCGAACAAATGAAAGATGGTGCAGGAATCATTAATGCTGCAAGAGGTGGCGTAATCGATGAAGTAGCATTGGTAGAAGCCTTAGAAAAAGAGAAATTAGGTTTTGCAGGACTTGATGTATTTGAGAATGAACCTAGCCCGGCAATCAAAGTATTGATGAATAATAAAATATCGCTAACACCACATATTGGTGCAGCTACAGGAGAGGCACAAGATCGTATTGGCCAAGAATTAGCTGAGCAAATTATTAAGATTCTAAACTAGGATGTAAAAATATAAATTGCATAATAAAAGAGCTGTTTCAATGATTGAGACGGCTCTTTTTTTTACTTTTCATCCTGTAAAATGGTTTTTTATCCCATTTTCATCAAAATAAAATGAGTTAATAATTCTAATTCTGGTATTAAAAATGTAAATTTAGATTCATTAAAAAATATTTACAATGTCAGGAATTTTAGATCTATTAAATAGCCCAATGGGCAAGCAAATTATCAACGGTGTGAGCTCACAAACGGGCCAATCCCAAGATAAAACTGGAGACCTATTAAGTATGGCTATGCCGGTACTTATGGGTGCAATGCAACGAAATGCATCTACACCTGAAGGAGCTTCGGGATTATTAGGAGCATTAACTGGTAAGCATACAGGTGGGATTTTAGATAATTTAGGAGGTTTATTTGACGGTGGTGTTGATCAAAGTGTTACTAATGATGGGGCTGGTATTCTAGGTCATATTCTTGGAAATAAACAACCTGCAGTAGAAAATGCTTTAAGTCAAAAATCAGGAATCGATGCTGGTTCTGTGGCTCAAATACTAAAAGTTGCTGCTCCAATTCTTTTAGGAGTATTAGGAAAACAAGCTAAACAGAATAATGTAAACGATGCTAATGGATTATCAGGTTTACTAGGTGGTATGTCTGGTGGTGGTACCAAGCAACAATCATTGATAGAATCTTTCTTAGATGCAGATGGTGACGGAAGTATTCTTGATGATGTTGCCGGAATGTTATTAAGTAGTGGAGGAAAGAAAAAAGGAGGTCTTGGAGGGCTGCTTGGTGGTCTTTTTGGAAAATAATACTCCTATCCAATAAGTCAAATAATATAATTTTTATTATTTTGATATATCAAAAGAAAGGGCTTATTAAAGTTGTATGACTTTAATAAGCTTTTATTTTAACCAACGATCTTCAATATGAAAAAATTACTAATTTTAGTAGTGTTTCTATATTACACAAGCACTATTGCTCAAATCGATGCTAATGCACTACTAGGGTTGCCAGGAGCTACTACAACCGATATTAATAGTATTAGTACAGCTACAATACAAGAAGGGTCTTTAGTCTTTGATACAGTTAAAAAAAAGGTGTTTCAATTTAATGGAACAGAATGGAAAGAATTACTCGAATCCCCATCTGTATTCGCTAAAACCGGAAATTATACTCTTGTAGATACTGACAATCATAATATACTAACTTTTAATAGTACTACAGATGTTACATTAACAGTTCCTGCAGGACTTCCTATAGGGTATAATGTTAGTATCTATCAACTGGGAGCAGGAAAAGTAACTGTCACAGGAGTCGCGGGGGTTACTATAAAAAATAGATTATTACGGTTTAAGACAGCAGGATTAGATGCAGGAGCCGGTATCGTATGCACAGCAACCAATACATTTCATATCACTGGGGATTTAAAAAGAAATTAATGACATGGCAAGATTATTACTTTACATAGGCCTGTTTTTTTCTGGCCTTGGTTATTGTCAAATTGGTCAATACAATAACTTCCCTACGATGAGACCATCTCATATCCTAGATGAAAAACTTACCAATATTAGCTTTGCTTTTTCATTAAGGGTACTAGAATCTGATTATAATGGTCCTCTTATACGCCTAAGAAGAGATAGTGATAATGCCCAACAAGATTTTGGATGGGCCGATAATGATATTGTGGATGTAGCAGCAATAGATACCTGGAGAGGTACTGCAAATGTATTTGTAGTCATATGGTATGATCAAAGTGGATTAGGCAGGAATGCTATTCAGAACACCAATGCTTTTCAACCTCGGTTTATAACCGATCCTGCCAGACCTTATTTTTTTGGAGATGGTAACAACGATCGGTTAGATATCAATACGAGTATCCAAATTCTTACTAACGCAGGAGTTAACGGTTCTGTTTTTACAGTTTTATACTCTACTTCTAATAATCAGTTTTCATTCGGTACCAGGCAACCAGGGGTTAATAGAAATCGATGGTCTATTCATGTAAACTGGACAAACAATAGAGTTTATTTTGATTCTGGAATTTGTTGTAGTGAACCTGTACGGTGGGCTTCAAACGGTAATAATCAATGGCAACAATTCTCTTTTATTCGCGCTAATGTTGTACAGACAATTCGACGATCAGGTACTATTCTTAGAACCGGAAACTATACTTTGGGTCGTTGTACTGCAACAAATGGAGCCGGTATCCTATATTCTAATGGAGCCAATCGCGAATTTGCCACGAATCGATTTACCGAATTAGTTATGTATAGCATGGATATTAATCTCACCGACATTCAGGAAATTGAACAAGACCAGGTTGATTTCTGGAATTTATAATTTCTACAACACTATCATATTCTTTTTTTAGATATATTTATAAGATTATGAAATGAGCGTAAACAAATTTCATCATTGCATACCAACCGATATGATTATATTTTTTGTGCGAATTCCTGAATGTGCAGAAATTTTTAGTTTCTTCATTTTTAGTAAACTATAAAATTTTAAACAGATGAAAAATTGTATTTATATATTAATCATAGGAATATTCATTTATAGCTGTTCTACAACCAAAAACAGAAAAATGGATGTAGCTACTACCGATATTGCTTCGGATACCATAAGGATCGCAAATGATAGCCTGGAATACGAAATTATTATTATAGAGCCTGGATTTAATGCATGGTTGGTTACTCAAAGACCCAGGGGGTTTTATTCTGAAACATTTTTAGAAACCAGAAATCGTATCTATGTTACAGAATATAATCAAAGAGTGATGCAACCACAACGATTTGATCCTAATTTATATCTTCAGCGAATCAATTATGAATACGCAACTCATTATGGTTATGAAGTAAACTATCTTCTATATAATTACTTTCTATATTTTGAGCAGCGATATCGACAACGATTTATTGCAACAAGGGGGCGACGATTTTGATTTCCATTCTTTTTAGTTGTATTTTTGTAACATGCAAAAATTTAAGGAACGTTGGGAAATAAAGGATAATTGGCAATTAATCTTTCCTATATTAGGACTGCTAAGTCTAGTATTCTCGTCTTATCTGATTGGAAAATATATTCTAAAATTATTACCAATTGCCCAAAACGATAGCATTTATATTGGTGTACTATCTGCGATAATAATTTTTCTATCTTCATTATTTCTTTTTATTACCTTAAAACTTTTTAATGTTCTCGAAACAAAATGGAACGTTTCTTATCGATGGGAACTTATTGCCATTTTTATTGCGTTTGCTGTAACGGGTTCTACTGCTGCCCGTGTTTCTGATCCTATACTTACTTTTATAGGGCTACACAGGGATACAACAAACGGTTGGTTGTATTGGCCTGCAAGAATATTATTGATATTTCCAGTATATCAAATATTACTTATTATAGTAGGGTGGCTCTTTGGGCAGTTTAAATTTTTCTGGGATTTTGAAAAAAAGATGTTAAGTAGAATGGGATTTGCTCGTTTCTTTAAAGATTAAGAAATATCTACATCAATAATATCTTTTACTTTTTCTTTTTTAACCACATACGTATATACCCACATAATAGTAAACGTTGGTATAATATCTAAACCTGGTAAAGCTTCTTCTACAAAGGTAAATACCCCAGCAGCCTTACCAACATTACCTTTATACATTCTGGTCATTAACCAACCCGCTAAAGGAGCCCATATCACATCTGCAAACTCCCCTACTCCAGGAATCACATAGGTAATCATCCCTAAGCCATCGAAAAGTAAACTTAATCCAAGTTTTTTATATTTATCTTTTGCCATATTTAATACATAATTTATAGTTTAATATACAATAAATAAAGCAAAGAGTATTCCAAAAATTTGTTATCCCAGATCTGCTGTAATTAATCTCAAAAACTCTGATCGGGTCTCTATTTTTTCAAATTGTCCTCTAAAACCAGAAGTAGTTGTTACAGAATTTTGTTTCTGTACTCCACGCATCATCATACACATATGAGAAGCTTCAATTACCACAGCAACACCTTTAGGTTTTAAGGTTGTATTGATACATTCCAAAATATCATGAGTAAGTCGTTCTTGCACTTGTAATCGTCTGGCAAAAACATCAACAATTCTAGGTAGCTTACTTAGTCCAACTATATAACCATCGGGAATGTAAGCAATATGTGCCTTACCAAAAAATGGTAGCATATGATGTTCACATAACGAATACAATTCAATATCCTTAACTATTACCATATCGTCATAGCCTTCCTTAAACATAGCGCTCTTAAGAATTTCGGCAGGATCCTGATGATATCCTTGTGTAAGAAATTGCATTGCCTTTGCTGCTCGCTCAGGAGTCTTAACTATCCCCTCTCTTTTTGTGTCTTCACCCAGATCTTCAATAATAGATTCAAATTTCTCTTTTACTTCTTCGGTTACTTTTATGTTATATTCCTCAAAATTTTTATATAGCATAGCAATTAATTCTATTTTTCTTTTTTCAATTTGTTTTTAAAGGTAGTATTTAATTTATTAAGTTTTGGATTTATTACAAATTGACAATATCCCTGGCTACTGTTTTGGTTATAATAATCCTGATGATATGTTTCGGCATTATAAAATGCTCCTAATGCCGTTACCTCTGTAACAATGGGATTATCAAAAACAGATTCATCTTCAAGTGTTCTAATTACTTGTTCTGCCATCTGCTGCTGCTGTTCATTAATATAAAATATAGCGCTTCGATATTGTGTGCCACGATCTGCTCCCTGGCTATTTAAGGTTGTAGGATCATGTGTAGCAAAAAACACTTCAAGTAATTCTTGATAGCCGATACATTTGGGATCATATTCAATTTTAATTGCTTCGGCATGCCCTGTTCTTCCTGTTGTTATTTCGCGGTATGCGGGATTTTTAATTGATCCTCCTGTATACCCAGATACCACTTTTACGACTCCTTCTAAACGCTGAAAAACTGCTTCTGTACACCAAAAACAGCCGCCAGCAAACACTGCTGTTTCAAAATTATTTTCTTCCATAACTATTTAGTCGTCTTTTTTTCAACGAAAATACATATATGAGGCTCTATTTTTTGCTTTTTAACTTTTCGTTAGTACCACATCTCCTAATACAAGCCTAGTTTTGCAATTAATCAAAAAAGTAAGGTTTTTATTACAATTTTATGAATATACAATTACATTCAAAAGCTTATGTTATACTTTTACTTTTCATTACATTACAATCTTTTGCTCAAGAAAGAAAGGAAATTATAGCAGAAAGAATAAATAATCCTCCAAAAATTGATGGTGTTCTTGATGATGATGTATGGAAAACCATCCCGGCTCATGGTAATTTTCAGATGTGGCAACCCGGAAACGAGGGTGAAATACCAAAAGAGATACAATCTGAAGTAAAAATGGCGTATGACAATAAAGCTGTTTATTTTGGAGTCTACCTATATGACGATCAACCCGATGCAGTATTACGTCAATTTAGCCAGCGAGATGATATATTTGTTCAGACCGATCATTTTAGTATCGCGATAAATACCTACAATGATGGAGTTAATGAAACCCGTTTTTATATCACCAGTGCTGGTACTATTGGTGATGCCAGAGCAGATCAATTCAATGAAGATTTTAGTTATAATGTAGTTTTTGATGCTAAAGTTTCTTTTGATAACCAAGGATGGTATGCAGAGTTCAAAATACCATATAATGCATTACGCTTCCCAGAAGTGAATATACAGGATTGGAGTATCAACTTTTATAGAAGATCTCTAAGTCGAAATCAGACGCATACCTGGAACTTTATTGATAATAAAATTGGACAACGTACACAATATAATGGTTTGGTTAAAGGCGTAGAGAATGTTAACCCTCCTGTAAGACTTACTTTTTTTCCATTTGTACAAGGTCTGGTATCACACTCTGATGGAGATACCGAAACCGATTTTAGTGCAGGGATGGATGTAAAATACGGGTTAAGTGATAGCTTTACATTAGATGCAACTCTAATCCCCGATTTTGGGCAAGCAGCTTTTGATGAAGTTCGTCTTAATTTAGGACCGTTCGAACAAACTTTTGGAGAAAACAGGCAATTCTTTACTGAAGGTACAGAATTATTTAATAAAGGAAATATTTTCTTTTCCAGAAGAGTTGGCGGTAAACCCTCTACATCTATATCAGACGATGACCTTAATACAAATGAAGTTGCAGAAGATGCTCCTTCTAAAGTAAATCTCCTTAATGCCTTAAAAATTTCGGGAAGAACAAAAGGAAACCTGGGTATCGGTTTTTTTAATGCAATTACAGAAAAAACAGAAATTCAAATTACCGACACTATCACTGGCGCTGTGCGCAAAGAAGTAGTTGAACCTATATCGAATTATAATATTTTTGTATTAGACCAACAGTTTAATAAAAATTCTTCTGTTTCCTTAATTAATACCAATGTAACGCGTAGTGGTAGCAAGTTTAGAAATGCAAATGTAACTGGGTTGGTTTGGAATCTTGCCAATAAGGCAAACTCTTATCGCGTGACTGGAAGATCTTTGGTTAGTCACGTAAATTCTCCAGGAGATAATATTGGTGGTTTTGCGTCAGAGCTTGATTTTGATCGTATTAAGGGTAAATTTAGGTATGGTTTTGGCCATGATTTGGCAAATACGACATATAACATTAATGATTTAGGAGTAAATTTCAGAAATAATTTTAATAATTTTAGAGTAAGTGCTTCTTATCAAATTTTTGAACCTAAAGGATTATTTAATACCTACCGTATTAATGTTTTTGCAAGACATCGACGACTATATGACCCTAGTATCCAAACACAAAATTCTATAGGTGCAGATTGGTTTTTTGTGACCAGAAAACGTTTTGGTTTTGGTGGAAGAGGATCTTATAACTCTAAAAATCAAAACTATTTTGAACCTCGTGTAGACGGAAGGTTTGTTACTTTTAGTCGAAGTATTGGTGGCAGAATGTTTGTTTCTTCTGATTATCGAAAAAAGTTCGCCTATGATATTAGTGCAGGAACAAGACAATGGTTTGGCGATGGACAAAAGATATATAGAATAGAAATTTCTCCCAGATATCGATTTTCTGATAAATTATTAGTGATATGGAGATCAGAATACTATAATCGCCCAAATAATTTTGGATATGTTGATGATGATGGCACAGATGTATTTCTAGGGCAACGAGATATTATTTCGCTAGAAAACTCTCTAAGTGCAAGCTATAATTTTGACCCATACAAAGCTGTAAATTTACGTTTCCGAAACTTCTGGAGTACTGCCGATTATTCTGATAATGTATTTTACATTTTGAACGAAAACGGATCCAGAACTCAAATTGATTATGATATTTCAGAAGATAATCCCAATACTAATTTTAACATTTGGAATCTGGACTTAAGTTTTAATTGGAGATTCGCTCCTGGCAGTGAAGCTACTCTACTCTATCGCAATCAAATTTTTAATGATGATGAGTTATCTACCTTAAATTACACACAAAGCCTTGATAATTTGTTTAACAAGCCTATTAAGCATACACTATCGCTAAGAGTAGTCTATTTTCTTGATGTGAATAATTTAAAGCGTTCTTCTAAAGGATAATCTTGGGGATTCTAATGATATTGATTACTTTCACTCCTTCAAGTATAGAAAACGGATGATCAAAGCTAATAATATTCATAAAAATTATGGAGACCTTCATGTTCTTAAAGGGGTAGATCTTCATATCAAACAAGGAGAAATTGTTTCTATTGTTGGTGCTTCTGGTGCAGGAAAAACGACATTGTTACAAATTTTGGGCACATTAGATCGTGTTAGCGAAAAAAAAGATTGTGAGTTATCGATTAATGAATCCAATATTAATACATTATCTCAGAAACAGCTTTCAAAATTTAGAAACGAACAACTTGGTTTTATTTTTCAATTCCACCAGTTGTTACCAGAATTTACTGCTCTAGAAAATGTATGTATTCCTGCTTTCATAAAAAAAACTCCAAAAGCCAAGGTAGAAAAAAGAGCCAAAGAACTCTTAGATTTCTTAGGACTTTCTCATCGATATGATCATAAACCTAGTGAATTGTCGGGAGGAGAACAACAACGAGTTGCAGTGGCCAGAGCACTAATCAATAATCCAAAAGTGATTTTTGCTGATGAGCCATCTGGAAATTTGGATAGTGAAGCTGCAGAAAATTTACATCAATTATTTTTTAAACTTAGAGATGAATTTGGGCAAACCTTTGTTATTGTAACGCATAATCAAGAGTTAGCCGATATGGCTGATAGAAAGCTGGTTATGGTAGATGGTAAGATTGTAGGGTAAATCCGGTGGCATATAACAGACCATATCTATACTATGAATATTATTTCAGGACGGGACAAAAAAAATAAAAAGGCTGCATAATTAATTATACAGCCTTTTCTTAATAAATTTCAAAGTTCTTAATAATTTTATATTAGTATATATACTGGAGAGCGGCTACATCCCCACTACTAAAACGACCAGTAGCTCCAAATGCTCCACATGAAATCATGATTGATGATCTATCTACGCCTGTTGGAGTTCCTGGAATATGAATTGCACCATCTTGTCCTTGTCCTTCATTTTGACCATTATCACATGATCTAGCAAACCAGTCTGTATGACGTAAACCAATACAGTGTCCCATTTCGTGAGCAATTACATGTTTAGAATAAGTTACACCTCTACTACCTACATTAGGTCCGATTCTTGCCCACTTGTAAGGTCTTCCTCCTGAAGGAAATCCAGCTAATCCACCAGCACCTAGGTCTCCACGTACATAAACTACTATATCTGCTGCTCGATAATTAGTACCAAAACTAAGACTCATTCTAATCGTTAACCCTAAACTGTTATAGCTGTTTACCGCTTGCCTTAAACCTTGTTGTGCAGCTTGGTTTAATCCATTACCACCACCACCTGTGTATCCTAATACTGTGATTGTACGGGCAGAAACAAGATTTCTTGTTCTATATTGCTTCATTCCATTATCCAAAGACTCTAAACTTGGCTGATCCGCAAGTCCAGCAACTGGTATCCCTAAATCTGTACCATTAACGAAGTAATCTTCACTACTTCCATCCAAATCTGTAACCGTTTTAACAGTCACATTATTTGTATTAACCCCCATGCTTTCTAACTTAAGAAGTTGTTCTTTTGTAGGAGTATTATTTATTTCATTTACTTCTGCAGCAACTTCTTCTTTTTGACAAGAAGTAATGCATCCTGCCACGATAGCGCTAAGCGCTAATAATTTGATAGTTTTCATATTATTAAGTTTGTTAATTTGTGTGAGTCAACAAAAACCAAAAGGTTTTCTATCATCTCGATTAAAAAAATTAGGTATTAAGAACCTTGAAATCTTAATACTAGTTAGAGTATGTAATCTGTATTGTTCTAAATGAAGCTGTTTAAGCATATCGCTAAACAACAAAGTATAAACCGGATAGAGGCTAAAACGACCTCATATGAATCAAAATTTGGAAAGTTACTTTTTGATTGTTCCTCAATAAGAATTTTTAAATCTCAACTTTTAGGTTTTCAAAATGGTCCCTAAGAATCCTAAAATTATATTTAAAAAAAATATTCCGGTTTATAACTTTGTAGCAACCAAGAATTTAATCTATAGCTATCCTATAGACTATTGTTTATATTAGTAAAAACAAAACTGGAATACTGTTGAATAGTGTTTTCATAAGTTGAATGTTTGTGTAAATTAGTTGATGCTAAATTCCACAAAAAAAGAACTCAAATCAATAATTAGATGTCTTTAATCGTGATTTAAGACATCCTAAATCACGATTAAAGACATTCGTAAAAAAGCATTAAACATAGTAAAAACAAGAGGTAGCAGAGTTTTGACTAATTACAATAAGCTTATGAAAAGGGGAAAAAATTAAGACACGAAAAGACTGCCTTTTCAGGCAGCCCCTTCTAAAAAAAATCAAAGTTCTTAATAACTTTATATTAATACATGTACTCTAATGCAGTAACGTCATTTCTATTTAGAGTCCCATTTTGAGGGTTTCCTTGTGCTGGGCAAGAAATCATTAAAGATGTGATATCAACACCTCTTGGAGTTCCAGGAATATGAATAGCTCCATCTGCACCTTGACCTTCATTTTGACCATTACATACTCTACGCTGCCAATCTGTATGACGTAATCCTATACAGTGTCCCATTTCATGAGCAATAACATGTTGAGTATACGCAACTCCTCTGTTTTTAACACTAGGCCCGATTCTTGCCCACTTGTATGGTCTTCCACCAGAAGGAAATCCCGCTAATCCGCCAGCTCCCAAATCACTTCTTACATACACTACTAAATCAGCAGCCTGATAATTGGTACCAAAAGTAAGTCTCATGTTAAGAGAAGTATTTAAACTATTGTATCTATTTACAGCTCTCTGTAATGCCTGTCTTCCAGTATTTGACAGTCCATTACCACCACCACCTGTATAACCTAATACATTAATTGTACGGTTATTACTAGAAACAAGGTTTCTTGTTCTATACTGCTTCATTCCGTTATCCATAACCCCTAAGCTTGGCTGATCTGCAAGTCCAGCAACTGGTATCCCTAGATCCGTTCCATTAACGAAGTAGTCTGCACTACTCCCATCTAGGTCGGTTACCGCTTTTACAGATACATCTTCTGTATTAACTCCCATACTTTCTAACTTAAGAAGTTGTTCTTTTGTAGGAGTATTATTTATTTCATTTACTTCTGAAGCAACTTCTTCTTTTTGGCAAGAAGTAATGCATCCTGCCACTATAGCGCTAAGCGCTAATAATTTAATAGTTTTCATATTTTAAGTTTGTTAATTTGTGTGAGTAATAAAAACCTAAAGGTTTTCTATCATCTCGATTAAAAAAAATAGATATTAAGAACTTTGAAACCTTAATACAATTAAGAATACGTAATCTATATTGTTCTAAATAGGGCTATTTAAGCTATAGCCAAACAACAAAGTATAAACCGGATCGAGGCTAAAAAGACCTCATATGAATCAAAATTTGAAAAGCATTTTGATTGTCACTCACTCAATAAGAAATTTTAAATCTCAACTTTCAGGCTTTCAAAATGGTCACTAAGAATCCTAAAATTATATTTAAAAAAATTCCGGTTTATAGCTTTGTAGAAATCAATAATATAACCTGCTAGTTATCTTGATATTTTTTTGCTAAAAACAAGAATTGGAATAGTGCTGGATAATGTTTTCATAAGTCGATTGTTTGTGTAAAATTAGTTGATGCTAAATTCTACAAAAAAAACGCACCAACCAACAAACAGGTGTCCCCTAACATGATATAGGATGTCTTAAATCATAATAAGAAACATGTAAAAACAAGATAATCAACCATCTACATTTTTCGCATATGATGAAGGAGAGACTCCAACAATATCTTTGAAATTTTTGTAAAAAGATGCTCTAGAATTAAAACCAACTTCGTTAGCTATTGCAGAAATGCTAAATTTTTTATGTCTATCCATAGACAAAAGTTGTTTAAATTCCTCTATTCTATAATAATTGATATAATTATTGAAATTTTTATGCTCTATTTTATTAATCGCTTTAGAGATCAGCCTTTCTGGCAACTTTACCTCTTTGGCAAATGTTTTTAGAGTAATTGAAGGATTTAAATACGCTTTGGTTTCCATCATATATTCTTCAATAATCTTTACAATGTTTTCTAATTCTGCCTTAGTTTCTTTTTCTTCTACTTTGGGGGAAATCATATTTATAATATTAATCTGTACCAGACTCGCAATGGTAACATAATAGAGAGAAAGTAGAAGAATAGTATTCATCAAATATTGATAAGACTTTTCACTAATAAACAAGTTTAATGAGTTCCCCGAAAGATTAAACAGGATACAGATAATACAAAAAACAGTTAACCAATTTAATGATTTGTTTTTGGTCACTTCATAATAATAAGGTAACCGTTTCCTATGCTTATTATTAATTTTAATAATCATAACAGACATCGTTACGATATAGATAGCACCAACAATGTTCATTATTTTACCAAAATGCATTTCTTTTAAAGTGGTATGTATTTCTGGGTTTTGCAACACTAAAAGAAAAAATACTGATAAAAACAAAAACTCAAAGATTGCAGGAATATAGTAATAGAATTTTCGCTTTATATAAATTCCCGCCGTTTCTACTGCGTAGAAAAATAAAAAACTCATACTTAACAAATTGAATCGAAACGGATGATAATAAATAGCTGGATGCTTAACATATTTAAAAACAAAATACATTGTCATCTCAACACATAAAGTAACAAAAAACAAGCCCAGATATCTATTAATATGTACTTTTTTAGATCGGTAAAAAAGAAGAATAATAGTAATAACTAACGTTTGTAAGCCACTTATTAAAAATAAATAATCTATAATTTTCATCTCAAAAATCTTTAAATAACAAAAAACCACTGACTGTTATTAATATAGATCAATAGAAATGCCTATATGTCCTGTAACATAATAAAAACTATCTTGTTAATGGTATTAAAATAGATAAACTTTTTAACACATAAATTTATTGTACATAAAACTCAAATCTGTGTTTTATTTAACCTTTTTCTTAAATATTAATAGATATTCATTAAAATTATCATCTTTGTTGATGATAAAACAATAAAATGATAATATATCCTCGTGAAGAAATTTAACCAAATCGAACTCAAAGATTTTCTGGATGAAAAGGTATTTTACTACGAACGACCAAAATTTATTGAAACAGATCCGATACAGATTCCTCATTTATATACCGGAAAAGAAGATATTGAAATCTCAGGATTTCTTACTGCCACTATTTCCTGGGGGAATCGAAAAAGCATCTTAACCAATTCTCACAAATTAATGTCACTTTTGGGAAATAGCCCATATGATTTTATAATGAATCATACCGAGATAAATCTTCAAGATTTTAATGGTTTTGTACATAGAACTTTTAATAGTACCGATCTCTCCTACTTCATCACAGCACTACGGCATATATATACTAAATATGATGATATGGAAGCTTTTTTTAAATTGTATAAAGAAGAAGACAACTTTCAAACCGCAATTCATAACTTTAAAAAAGAATTCTTTTCCTTACCGCATCCGATTAGAACAGAAAAACATGTTAGTGACCCTCATAAAAACTCTGCTGCCAAACGAATCAATATGTTTCTACGGTGGATGGTAAGGGATGCTTCTGCCGGAGTTGATTTAGGTATTTGGCGTAACCTCTCCCCTGCTCAATTATCATGCCCCTTAGACGTACACTCGGGAAATGTTGCTCGTAAATTGGGATTGCTTACGCGCAAACAAAATGATGGAAAAGCATTGTTAGAGCTTGATACAAAACTGAGGAACTTAGATCCCACAGACCCAGTTAAGTATGATTACGCATTATTTGGACTTGGAGTTTTTGAAAAATTTTAAGTTTAGAACCATTCTAAAGAGTAATCTTAACTTTACATTCTAAACATTTAGATGATATTTCTTTAATAAACATAAAACATCTTCATAAAGTTATTGAGGTATGCCTTAGGCTAAATTTGTGGAAACAAAAATCCACACAATCATGAAAAATCATCTTATTATTGCCTCTCTAGGTGCTGCATTACTATTGGCTTCTTGCAACCTAGACGATTACACAGGAGGTCCTATTAAACCACCAACAGGAAAAATCGAACTGAAAAATCATTCTATCTCTCCTGTTTTATTAGAAAAGACTTCTGAATTTTCTGATATAGAAATATACAATCTACTTTCATCTGAAGACACCTATATTCCTGATTTCACCTACGGTTCTATGGCTGATGGTGCAGGATTACTTCGTAATAAAAACGGAACATTTACTTTAATTAATAATATAGAAGCTGATTATTCTATTGCCAGAATCACATTAGACGAAACTTTTAAACCAATTAAAGGAGAACATATCCTTAATGCTGTGGCTACAGCAAATACTGCCCAGTGTTCTGGTTCACTAATTACTCCATCCATACATGGTTTCGGCCCTTTATATCTTTCTGGTGGTGAATGGGGAGGAAATTCTAAAGGTGTTTTTGCAACGAACCCATATAAGAATGTATCAGAAGCTTCTGCTCCAAGAATGTTGACTGCACTAGGGCAATGGTCTACCGAGAATGCAGTAGCGCTAAGCAGACGCGCATACCCAGGTAAAACTGTCGTTTTCATTGGTGATGATAATAGTAATAACGAAGTTCCTTCGGGGCAATTAGGAATGTATGTTGGCAGACAAGGTGATCTTGAAAGAGGTAAATTATACGGATTGAAAGTAACCTCTCCAGAAGTAACCTACGAAGTAGATATGAAAGAAGGAGTTTCTTATGATATGGAGTTTGTAGAATTAACCGAAAAAGATATTGATTTATTAGATGCTGAAGCCAAAGAAAAAGGAGTAATGGGATTTTCTAGATTAGAAGATATAGATTGGAGAAGAGGGCGTAGCAGAAAGAATAACCAAGAAGTATACTTTGCTGTAACAGGAAGAGATAAACCTGGATTAATAGGAAAAGGAACACGTTCTGGAAGAATTTACAAAGTAGAACTAAATAATAGAAATCCATATGGTCCTGGTAAAATAACTTGTGTATTAGATGGTGACAAAATTGGTGGTACCGCCGAAGCTTTTCACAGTCCTGATAATATTTTGGTAACCAAAAATTACGCTTACATACAAGAAGATCCAAATGGGATTCAAGATTTTAAACCTGCTGCAAATCATTATTCGAGATTGTATCAATACAATTTAAACACCAGAGAATTAAAAGTAGTATTAGAATGTGATCAGCCTAAAGCAGCAGCATCTGGATACGGTAGTTTAAATAAGATATGGGAAATAACAGGTATGATTGATATATCAGACGTTATCGGTGTTGATGAAACTTTTCTTATGATTACTCAAAATCATGGATGGGAAAGAGCAGACGGAACACCTTTTACCGATCCTACAGCAAACCCTGATGTAGCAAATAGTCGTAAAGAAGGTAGTATGCTTTATGTAATTAAAGGTTTAGAACGATAAACATATGGTTTTATTTAAATACAACAAAGAGGCTTATTTTGTGATAAGCCTCTTTATCATATTCGGTTTTTTTTCTTCTTGTTCAGAAAAGAAAGAAGTAAAAACAGAAAAAGCACCATTCAATATCCAAATGAAAGAACAATTCATAACCGATATCACAATGGCAATTAATCACCTGGACAGCGCTAAAACTGATACGAGTAATGTCAAAAAGCATTTTCTTCAATCCAGGAAGTATTTCAAAAAAACCGAACCCATTTTGGCTTCTCTGGATATTGAAAACTATGGTTTCTTAAACCAACCTAATATTTTAAAGGTTGAAGAAGATGACTTTACTGATATAAAAACTAAACAACCAAGTGGATATCAAGTTCTCGAAGAAGAGATTTTTACAGAAGAAATGAATGCTGCACTTGTGAACAAACATTTGAACCTGGTATCAAATAGATTAAAATTAATTAAGAAAAACACCAGTTTTAATCATCTAAAGACATATCATTTTTTGTGGCTATTTAGAAAATCAATAGTTCAAATAGCACTTACAGGAATAACAGGTTTTGATTCTCCTGTCTTAGAAAACTCTTTAGAAGAGTCTAAAATAGTATACCAAAGTTTAAAGACCTATTTATCTATCTTTAAAAATGAATTTAACGACGTAGCACTTTTAAAAAAATGGAATTACGAAATAGATGCATCAATTAAAGATCTAAATGCTGATTTTAATACGTTTAACCGATATGATTTCATTAAAAATCATACGCATAAACAATTAAAATTATGGAATCAGGTCGTAGATGATTGGCATGTGAGCTTTCCTTTTGAGTTAGCAATAAAAAATGATGCTACTTCTCTTTTTTCTAAGGATACTTATAATCACACCTATTTTGCAGATAGAAATTCTGGAGAAATGACTTCAGAAAAAATAGCATTGGGGAAAAAGTTATTTTACGATACTAACTTATCTTCGAATAAAAAAATTAGTTGTGCAACCTGCCATCATCCAGATAAAGCATTTACAGATGGGTTGAAAATTGGAGCAAAAGTTACACGTAATACTCCTACATTATTTTATGCTGGTCTGCAAAAGGCATTTTTCTATGATAAAAGAGCCGGTAGTTTAGAAGGTCAGATCATTGCTGTGATAGAAAATAAAAATGAATTTCATACAGATTTAGAAACGCTGAGACAAGTTGTTACACAAGATAGTACATACACAAAAAGTTTTGCCGAAGTTTTTGAAAACCAAAAGATTGGTAATGCAGAAATTAGGAATGCTATAGCCAGTTATATAAGAAGTTTAGCACCTTTTAACTCTAAATTTGATAGAAACATAAACACTCTGGAGAATACGCTTACTCAAAATGAAATTAATGGTTTTAATCTTTTTAATGGTAAAGCCAAATGTGCTACATGTCATTTTGCTCCTGTTTTTAATGGTACTGTACCTCCTAACTATAAAGAATCAGAAATCGAATTGATCGGAGTTCCAGAACAAAATGACACTATTAATGCTACTATTAGTGCAGATTTAGGGAGGTATTATGTGTATAAAACCCCCGAAAGGAAACATTTTTTTAAGACTCCCACGGTTAGAAATGCCGGGAAAACTGCTCCTTATATGCATAATGGAGTATATACTACTCTAGAAGGTGTTATGGATTTTTATAACCGTGGAGGCGGTATTGGTATAGGTATCCAGAATGAATATCAAACCTTACCTCCCGACCCGTTACATCTCACTAATCAGGAAATAGAGGATATTATTTCGTTTATACATACATTAGAAGATGATATTAAAACCTATTAAAAAAGAATTTGATTGCTATTAACCCGCTCATCAATTGGGGTATAGATGGTCGCATATCTTTTTTGAATCATATTACGGTTATCACGTAAAATTGTTATGTGATGCTAATTAATTCGTAATATCTGGGTTATTTTTGTTAATTTTATTAGGAATTGATTCTTATATAAATCAATTCTTTGTAAGAGGATGATATCGAATGCTATACCCATAAACGAAAACTTTAGGTTAGAAGCTTTAAAATCATTAGACATTCTGGATACCGAATCACAGAAGGAGTTTGATGAAATTACTGCTCTTGCCGCGTATATCTGTGAAACAGATATGGCACTAATCTCATTGGTAGATAATGATAGACAATGGTTTAAGTCTAAACACGGCTTAGAAACGTGTGAGACTCCTCGTAATAATTCACTTTGCTCTCATGTTGTTTTACAACCTCATACTCCTTTAATAATTAAAGATACCCGAGAAGATAAGCGTTTTAATGACAACCCAATTATTCTAGAAGAAAAACCTATTATTTTTTATGCCGGAATTCCTTTGATAGATAAAGATGGTTTTGCTTTGGGGTCCTTATGTGTGATGGATAGCGTTCCCAGAGAACTTTCTGATAAGCAACTAGAATCCCTTAACGCTCTGGCAAAGCAGGTGATTATTCTTTTTGAGCTTAACAAAAAGAATAATGATCTTCAAATAATTCAAAACAAGTTAAAAAAACATAACGAATCTTTAAGAGAATTTGCTAGAGTGATATCGCATGATCTCAAAATGCCATTAGCCAATGTTATTACATCTACAGATTTGTTAAAACTTAAACTGGAAGATAAACTCGATAATGAAAGTTTAGAATATTTTGAATACATCAAAACTTCTTCTTTCTCTATGAGTAGTTATATTAGTGATGTACTTGATCATTATGAGAGTGAAAGTTTAATACATAATGAACCCGAAGAATTTTACTTAAACCACTTATTGAGTAAAATTGTTGATTTACTTACGATGAAACCGGATTTTACTATCTATTTCCCAGAAGAAGATCCAATCATACAATGTAATAAACTAGCATTAAAACAAATTTTCTTTAATCTTATCGGAAACAGTATTAAATATAATGACAAAGATCAGATCATTATATCAATAGAAACTAACGAAGATGAAAATTTCTACTATTTCAGAATAACAGATAACGGAATGGGGATTCCGAATGATAAGTTAGCTACTATTTTTGAGCTTTTCACTACTGCTAATACTACAGATAGAAGTGGTAATAAAGGTAATGGTATAGGGCTTTCTACAGTAGAAAAATTAGTTAAGAACCTAGGGGGGGATATTAAAGTATCTTCTAAAGAAAAAATTCAGACCACTTTTGAGTTCTCTATAAAGAAATCTATTTAAACTGTTTTAGATAGTATTTTTGCTACACAAGCCTGAGCACATTTTTCACCATCGATAGCTGCAGAAATTATACCTCCGGCGTATCCTGCTCCTTCACCACAAGGATATAATCCTTTAATTTGTGTATGTTCTAATGTTTTCCAGTCTCTGGGAATACGAACAGGTGATGATGTTCTGGACTCGGGAGCGTGCACTACAGCATCATTGGTAAGATATCCTTTCATGCTTTTACCAAATGCTTTAAAACCATCTTGTAATGTTTGATGGATAAATTTGGGGAATACTACCCCCATATCGGCAGATGTTAAACCTGGTTTATACGAAGTTTCTGGAAGATGTGTTGATATTTTTCCTTCAGCCATATCTACTAGTCTTTGTGCGGGAACCTTTTGAGTCTTCCCTCCTACTTGCCACGCGTGCTGCTCTATATATTTCTGAAAATACATCCCCGATAAAGGGCCATATTTAGAAAATTCCTTAAAATCTTCTATCCGCAATTCTATAACAATACCACTATTGGCGGTAGGTTGATCTCTTTTAGAAGGAGACCAGCCATTTGTTACCACTTCCCCCGGACTAGTAGCACAGGGAGCAATCACACCGCCGGGGCACATACAGAAAGAATACATTCCTCTGCCGGTTACCTGTTTTACGATACTATATGGTGAAGGAGGTAAATAAGGTCCTCGAACTTCACAAGAATACTGAATCTGATCTATGAGTTTTTGTGGGTGTTCTACTCGTACTCCCAAAGCAAACGGTTTTGCTTCGATTTCTATTTTTTTATCATACAATAGCGTAAATATATCTCTTGCAGAATGTCCTGTGGCCAGAATAACTTTATTAGTAGCAATAGTACTTCCATCCAATAGAGTGACTCCATTGATTTCAGAATTTCTAATTTCAAAATCAATTACACGAGTATTAAAATGTACTTCTCCTCCTCTTTCAACAATTTTCTCTCGTATTGCAGTTATAATACTAGGTAATTTATTTGTCCCAATATGTGGATGTGCTTCGACCAAAATCTGATCGGTAGCTCCAAATCCAACCAAAAGCTCTAAAATACGATGTACATCTCCTCTTTTCTTAGATCGGGTATATAATTTACCATCACTATATGTGCCTGCTCCACCTTCTCCAAAACAATAATTAGAATCTTCGTTAACAATATGATCTCTGGTAATAGCTTTAAGATCTCTACGACGTGCCTGTACATCTTTTCCTCGTTCTAAAACAATGGGTTTACAACCCAATTCGATACAGCGTAATGCTGCAAACAAGCCTGCAGGGCCAGCTCCAATGATAACGACCTCTGGTGCATTAGAAACATCTGGATATTCTGGTAATGCAATGGGCTGATCTATATAATCTTCCTGTACATATACTTTTAGCTTCAAATTGACCTTAATTGCCCGTTGTCGAGCATCTATAGAACGTTTTAAAACCTGAATATGTCTAATTTCATCCAAAGGGATCCCGTTTTTATGTGCTACCTTACTTTTTAATTGATCGGGATGTGCCGCAATTTCTGGTGAAACTTGTATCGTGAATTCGTATTGCAATCTTAGCTTAGGTTTTGAATTTAGGGCGAAGATACAACTTTCTTTGTTTCAAAATGACACCTAAAAAACATCAAAATAATACTAGCAAACAAGCTGAATCTTTCTAGATTTAACCTTTTCTTAAGATATTAGTCCCTATCTTTGACCTCAAACAAACCTTAAATTTACAATTATGAAAAAGCTTTTTTTATTAGCAATTGCGGTAATCGGTTTTTCAATTTCTTCAAATGCACAGGACATCAAACTTGGTTTTAAGGGTGGGGTAAACTTTGCTACATTAAATGGAGACAATGTGAATGATAATTTAGATGGACGTACAGGATATCATATTGGTGCTGTAGTTCAAATAGGATTATCAGATATGTTTGCTGTACAGCCAGAACTTATATATTCTGCACAGGGAATTGAAAATACAGACATAGATTATTTAAATCTTCCTGTTTTGGTAAAATTTAAATTCGCTAAATTTTTTAGTGCAGAAGCAGGACCTCAATTTGGTTTTGTAGTTAATGACAATTATCCTGCAGGTACTGATCCAGAAAGTTTTGATCTAAGTGCAGCTGTAGGTGCCGGAGTAGAATTTGGTTCTTTTTTCGGTCAATTACGATATAATATTGGATTTACTGATATTGTAGATAATGTAGAAGCTAAAAATTCTGTATTTCAAGTTTCTGTTGGATACTATATCTTTTAGTAAACAAAAGATTTATATAGAAAGAGCGGAAGTAAAACTTCCGCTTTTTTTAGACATAAAAAAATAATGCTCCCTTCCCTTACTACTCCATCCTTTTTCTAATTTTTGACTGATAATTTGTGAATTGATAATTTTGAAATTCATAAATCCCAAATCTTATAGTATATTTGACAAACCTTACTAAGGAATGCAGTTTAAACACCCAGAATTTCTTTACGCTCTCTTTGCACTTATAATTCCTATTCTAGTTCATTTATTTCAATTACGACGTTTTCAGAAGGTTAATTTTACAAATGTTCAGTTTCTAAAAGCGGTTACGGTACAAACTCGAAAAAGTTCTCAGATCAAAAAATGGCTGACGCTTCTTGCTCGATTATTAGCTATGGCAGCTATCATTTTTGCTTTTGCACAACCATTTCTGGCATTAGAAGAAATTGTTGGTAAAAAAAGTAAAACCGTATTATACCTTGATAATTCGTTTAGTATGCAGGCCAAAGGTTCTAAAGGGCCTCTACTAAAACGTGCTGTACAAGAAATCCTTAGTGATCTTCCTGAAGAGGAAACCATATCTCTTTTTACCAATACAGAAACTTTTATTGATGTTTCTAAACAAGATATTCAAAACGACTTGTTACAAATCGAGTACTCGTCTAATCAACTTTCGTATTCCGCAGCTTATCTTAAAGCTAAACAATTAGTAGGAATATCTTCAGAAACCAATAAACGTATCATAATGGTTTCAGATTTTCAACAAAAAGAAAATGCCTTTAGTATACAAAAAGATACAGATACAAAAACACACCTTGTTCAGCTACAACCTGTCACCAGGCAAAATATTGCTATCGACAGCCTGTATTTAAGGCATAACACCAATAATGACCTCACTCTTAATGTAGTATTAAGCAATACGGATACTAATGCAGAAAACACTTCTATTGCGCTATATAATGACGATAAATTGATTGCCAAAACTGCAGTTTCTATTCCGGAAAATGGCACAGCCGAAACTGAATTCCGTTTAGATGAGAATATAAAAATTAACGGTCGGGTAACTATAGAAGATCCCGTAATAACCTTTGATAATTCAAGGTTTTTTACCATAAATGCTCCAGAAAAAATAAAAGTTGTTGCTATTAATGAAACAGATGATAATTTTATAAAAAATATTTTTACTTCAGATGAATTTGTAGTGCTAAGCAGCTCTGCCGAAAGGCTTAATTATAATAATATTAGTAATGCAAACCTGGTGATCATTAATGAGGTTAAACAAATTCCGGTATCACTTATCAATGCATTAAAGCCTTTTGTTGATCAAGGAGGTACTATTTGTTTTATTCCTGCCACAAATGGAGATTTGGTTTCGTATCAACAGTTTATAAGCGGATATTCGACACAAGGGTTATTGGCAGAAACAACACGTGAAAAGAAAATCACTGCTATTAACTTCTCACATCCATTATATCGTGGGGTTTTTGATAAAAAGATTACCAATTTTCAATATCCAAAGGTAAATAGTTATTATCAGGCAAATGCATCCAATATCATATTATCTTTTGAAGATAGTAGCCCTTTCTTATACAAAACAAATAATTTATATGTATTTACATCGGCTATAAATCAGGAAAATTCTAATTTTAAGAATTCCCCTTTGATCGTTCCTACATTATATAATATTGGTAAACAAAGTCTACAGCTTACCGATATATCATATACTATTGGGCAGATTAATTCTTATGATATTCCTATATCTCTCGGACAAGATGGAATATTGTCTTTGGTTTCTGATCAAGAAAATATTATACCATTGCAACAGAGTTTTTCTACAAAAGTGAGTATAACGACAGACGAAGTTCCTACACGAGCAGGGATTTACAGGGTACAAGATAAAAACAACAGTGTTCAACAACATGTAAGTTATAATTATAATAGTGCAGAGAGTGATTTACAATACTATAACTTAACTACTACAGAAGATTATCAAGTAAGCCAATCAGTCACAGAGCTTTTTGACCAAATAAAAGAAGAGACTAGTGTTAACGAACTTTGGAAATGGTTTGTTATTTTTGCGTTGATATTCTTGCTAATTGAAATACTACTATTAAAATATCTAAAATGAACTTCTTATTAAAGGCTGCTACTGTAATTGACCAAAAATCTCCCTTTCATCGTCAAACAGTTGATATATTAATCGAAAACGGAATAATTACAGATATAAAGAAGACAATCAAAGCCCCCGATCATGTTGAAGAAGTTACATTAGATAACTTACACATCTCACAAGGATGGTTTGATAGTAGTGTAAGTTTTGGTGAACCAGGATATGAAGAACGTGAGACTATTGATCATGGTTTACAAGTGGCTGCAAAAAGTGGTTTCACAGCTATAGCGTTACACCCAAATACATTACCAGTAACCGATAATAGCACTTCTGTAGGTTTTCTGAAAGGAAAGTCTCAAAATAGCGCAGTATCATTATATCCTATCGGAGCGTTGACAATACAGTCTAAGGGCGTAGATATGGCAGAATTATATGATATGCAACAGGCAGGTGCTATTGCTTTTGGTGACTATAAAAAAGCCATTCAAAACCCTAATCTATTAAAGATTGCTCTTCTCTATGCACAAAATTTTGACGGATTGGTCCTATCTTTTCCTCAAGAAAATAATATTGCCGGAAAAGGAATGGTTAATGAAGAAGAACAAAGTACTTTACTTGGATTGAAAGGAATTCCTGCCCTAGCAGAAGAATTACAGATTGCGCGAGACTTGTTTCTACTAGAATATACCGGTGGCACCTTACACATCCCTACAATTTCGACAGCGAAATCGGTAGCATTAATTCGGGATGCTAAAGCAAAAGGATTACAAATTAGTTGTAGTACTACCGTTCATCATTTAACCCTAACCGATAAAGAGCTAGTTACATTTGACACTAATTATAAAGTACTCCCCCCATTAAGAACACAAAAAGATGTAGATGCCTTGGTAAAAGGTATAAATGACGGTACAATTGATATGATCACCAGTGATCACCAACCTATAGATGTAGAACATAAAAAGGTAGAGTTTGATCACTCAAAATACGGTACTACCGGTTTAGAAAGTGCTTTCGGAACTCTTAATACACTATTAGATATTGAACAAACCATAGCAATGCTTACCAGTGGTAAATCTATTTTCAAAATAGAAAGTGAAAGTATTGAAAAAGGTAATAAAGCAGATTTATCTTTATTTAACCCTATAGGTAATGCTACTTTTAGCGAAGAGCATGTTATATCTTCTTCAAAAAATAGTGCTTTTATAGGGAAATCTACAAAAGGAGCTCCTTATGGTATTATCGCTAACGGAAAAATGATATTAAAATAAGTATATTACTAAACTAATTCTTCATTACGATCTAGTGTAGTAATAAAATAAAATAATACAACAATTATGCAATCTGACTACGCAAAACAAGGAAAAACGGCAGCTATTGTTTCATATATTACCATTATTGGTACAATTATAGCTTTTTTCATGAATCAGGAAAGTAAAAATCAGTTTGCAAGTTTTCATATCAGACAAGCACTGGGTTCATGGATTAGTTTCTATCTCTTAATAGCTTTGGCTAATATTTTTGACTCACTAATGATTCATATTGCTTTCTATATCTTCTGTATCGTGCTAATTGTTTTTGGACTTATCCTGGCAATACGAGAAGAGCAAAAAACAGTTCCTATTTTGGGGCCTTACTTTCAGGAATGGTTTAGTTTCATTAAATAGAAGATTATAACGAACTATTTTATGTTTAAAAAAATAGCAAAACTAGTTCTTAAACTTTTATTATTTCTTTTTTTAACGGCTCTAACGCAAATTGGGGGAGTGATATATATTCTTACAGAATTACTTGTTAAAAGAAACATACACAAGTATAGACTTAAAAAAACGGCCATATTTCTTATCACTTATGTATGTCTAACATTTTTGATTATACCCTATATCGCCCCATTATTTGGTAGAGAAAAAATTAAAGATACTACACAAATAAAAACGCATAGCTTCGTAACAAAACTTCTAAATCGAAATTATGTACGTCCCGAGCTTCATATTGCATTAGAGGAAATTGCAAATTCATTTCATCGATCTAATCCTGATATCGCATTAGTATATCTGGATGCTAACTTTCCATTTATAGATGGTTTTTCATTGCTTCCGCATTTGAGTCATGATGATGGAAAAAAGATTGACATCTCATTTATTTATCAAGATCATAATAATCAGACGACCAACAAAAAACCTTCAATTAGTGGCTATGGAATATTTGCCCCCCCTACCCAACAAGAATATAATCAAACCTTAATTTGTAAACAAAAAGGAAATTGGCAATACGATTTTACCAAATACATAACTTTTGGAATCGTAAACAAAGGGTTAAAATTTTCTGAAAAAGCTACAAAAGATTTACTTTTGGCAATCGTAAAACAAAAACAGATAGAGAAGGTTTTTATAGAACCACATCTAAAGAATAGATTAAAGATACAGAGTACCAAAATACGATTTCATGGATGCCAGGCAGTACGGCATGATGATCATATACATATACAATTAAAATAAAACTATGCAAACCAAACCACTATCCCTATACCATATTATAAAAGAACCAACAATAAAAAAAGACAAGACTCCTGTTCTATTTATGTTTCATGGATATGGTAGTGATGAAAATGATCTTTTTTCTTTTGCTACAGAATTACAAGAAGAATTATTCGTTATTTCGGTTCGAGCACCTTATCCAATGCAACCTTATGGTAATGCATGGTATGCAATTTACTTTGATGCTGCCCAGGGAAAATTTAGTGATGATAAACAAGCTATCGAATCCAGAGATAAAATTGCTGGTTTTATTGATGAAGCGATCAATGCTTATGATTTGGATAAGGATAATGTTACTCTTCTTGGATTTAGCCAGGGAACGATCCTTAGTTATGCGGTAGCACTCTCCTATCCGAAAAAAGTAAAAAATGTAATTGCGTTAAGTGGGTATATAAATGAAGATATTCTGACAGATAATTACAAAACAAATGATTTTTCTAAGCTTAATCTATATTGTTCTCATGGTAGTGTAGATCAAGTAATTCCTGTAGATTGGGCCCGTAAAGCTCCTATGCTACTTTCAGAACTTGGTATAACAAGTTCCTTAAATGAATTTGAGGTAGGTCATGGTGTCGCACCCCAAAATTTTTATCAATTTAAAGAATGGTTGAGTACTCACATTTAACATTAGAATTTAAGTGTAATCGTATGCCAAATATCAGTATTTTTATAACTTATTGAGAAGTCGTAGTAATCAACAATTCGATATACTAGTGATAAACCAAGACCACTAGAATCAAGCTTGTTTCCAGATTTCTTAAAACGTCCGAATAATTCTTCTTCTGACATTTCTAATGGTTCTCCCGTATTTTTAATCTCAAAATATGCATTGGTAAGTGTCATTATGATTTTCCCTGATTCTATATTATGTTTTATAGCATTACTAATCAAATTATTAAAGAGCACATAGGCCATTGTTTCATTAATCGCTATCGACGGATTTTCTTTAAGATCAAGAGTTACCTCTATATTTTTAATATCAAGTAATTCTTTTACTCTTCCAATTTTCTTTTTAAGATATTCTGCCACGATTAGCTTTGATGTATCTATAAATTGATTATTATCAATTTTTGATAGTAAGGAAAGATTATCTTTAAGCTTTGATAACCTTCCTGTAGACTCATATACTTGTCCTAAAATGGATATTTGCTGTTCAGAAAGATTTTTATCCTGCATCAAAAGTTCCATTTTATTTTTAATAATTGCTAATGGTGTTTGTATCTCATGAGAAGTATTCTCGGTATATTCTTTCAAATTCTTATAATCCTTTACAACTTGATTTGTCATAAGTTCGAGTGTAGAATTTAACTCTTCAAATTCTACTATATTAGTTTCACTAAAAGATAAAGGCTTCGGCTTTTTAACATTAAAATCTTTTATCTGGTTTAGCGTATTATAAAAAGGTATCCAAATTCGTTGCGAAACGATATTACTCAATACAAGCATCGTGATAAAAAATAATGCAGTAATCAAAGCAATAACCTGTGTAACACCTCGTATTAAATCTTCTGTAGAAAGTAATGATTTGGTTATCGAAAAGATATAGAAATTATTTCTCACTTTGTCAGAGAAGGTGATCTGTCTATAGTTCATCTGCTCATTTTGGTATTCATTAAATAATATCGTGTCTTTTATAAATGTTTGGATTTTTGGGTCTTTATCAACTTTTTGGATAGTAATATTATCCCCAATATTTAGGCTATAACTACTTAATAACTCATCATGCCTATACAATTCATCAATCAATTCTTCTTTTGCTGCAAATAATTTATCATTAAACTCACTATTTACAGTACGTCTAATAACAAAGTAAGAAGATAAACCTCCCACAAGAGATACAATAAATAATCCTGTAAAATAATAACGATTAGATAAGCTTAGTAGTTTCATTGATCAGAAAATTTATACCCTACACTATATACCGTCTGTATATAATCTTTACCACCATGTTCGAGAATTTTTTTTCTAAGGTTTTTTAAATGAGAATAGATAAAATCATAAGAATCTGCAATCCCCATTTCGTCTCCCCATAAATGTTCTGCAATAGATCCTTTGGGGATTACACGGTTTGGATTCGAGATAAAATATAACATTAGATCGTACTCCTTTTTAGTAAGTTTTAAAATTTTGTTATGTACTTTAACACTCATTTCATAAGGGCACACTTCAATTTCATTAAAGGTAATTGTATTTTGGGCATCAAAATTTCTTCTACGTATAATCGCCTTTATACGTGCGTTTAGTTCTGCAAGATCAAATGGTTTTGTAAGGTAATCATCTGCTCCAATATCAAGGCCGTAAATTCTATCATCGATAGCATTGCGTGCAGATACAATGATGATTCCCGATTTTGATCTCATTCCTTTAATCTGTTTAATAACATCAAGACCACTACCATCAGGAAGGTTAATATCAACAACGAGGCAATCATATTCATAATCCCAGCTTTTTTCTTTTGCCTCTGCTAGATTATCTGTCCATTCACAATGGTACCCTTCTCTCCCAAGGTATTGTACCATCGATTCGGCAAGCATATGTTCGTCTTCTATAATTAGAATTTTCACTTCTTTCAGATTAAATTTAATACTCCAATTACCTTTAATTAAAGAAACAAATAATTATCAGAAAGCAAAAGTTTTCGCAAACAATATTCATCTTCAAAAATAGAATTGATTTTCAACTTAAAAACAACTACATAACAAGCTGTTTTACAAATATTTACCTTAAAAAAAAGGAATCTAAACAACTTCTACAGATTTCCTACAGATTCTCCACAAATTCTCTACAGATTCTAATTCTACTTTCGCACCCAATAAAACAAACTGGTTACAAAACAACAATTTAACCATAATTAAAAGATGTTTTAACCGCAATTAAAATATTATGAAAAAAATACTTAGTCTAATCTTATTTCTTTTTTTACAAATGAGTTTTTCACAAACCCAAGAAGACTATCAAAAAATAATTAGCGAAGTAACTGATGCATATAACGCAAAAGATGCTGATAAGATTTTTAACTCGTTCTCACCTCATTTACAATCGACATTTACGATCGAAAAAGTAAAGCAATTCGTTTCTGAAAACCAGTCAAAAAAAGGACCAATGGGAACTTCTTTTTTTTTATTAGATGAAGACAAAGCAAAAAGATACCTAACAGAATTCGAAAATACTTCTATGATTCTAATTCTGGGACTATCTCCCGATAAGAAAATTACAACATTAATTCTTGAAGAATACTAATATATAAATACTTAAAAATAATAGAAATGAGAAATAATTATTTAACTGCTAAATCAGTGTATATACTCTTTATACTGGGAATAACGACATTTAGTATCAATGCCCAGTCTAAGCCCAAATATGGCGTAATGACCTATAATAAAGCCATCAATATATCTGAGAAACAAGGTATGCTAATTCAGAAAATGGCTAAAGATTATCTATATATGGTAGAAAATTCTGATGATGACAAGGCGTCAAGAGATCTCATGACAAGTAAAATTATTTTTGAAAAACAAAATGAAATTTTGTCTAAAAACTCTAGCAATAAGGTAACAAAGAGTAAAATAAAAAAAGTAGGAAATCTATGGGTAGTATTTAAAAAACATATAGAAAGTACTCCCAATTTTGATGATGCTAAAAAAATTCTGAACCTAAATACAGATTTACTTAAAGAAACAGAAAGTGTTGTACGCTCGATTGTGATAGAATCCAAAAATGCTAATAAAACTATAAAAGGACTGGCCAATGATGACTCTTATAACGAAAAAGATATAGAACTGAAAAAAATCATAACCGTCTCGGGAAGACAGCGTATGCTTGCACAAAGACTGGCGTTATATTATTTAGCAAATCACCCAACACTGAAAGACAAAAATTCTGAACAAATGTTGAAAAACATATACAATGAAATAGATGGAATGAATACCCCATTACTTCTTTCAGACTTTGATAATGCCGAAATAGACGAAAAAATTGCAAATGCATTAACCATCTGGGAACTTATCAAACAAAATAAACTTGGAAAACAAGGATACAAGCATAAAGAAATCTATGATATTTCTAATAAACTCACCAGAGCATATAATGAAATAACAACTTTATACGAGCATACCAAACTATAACAGACCTCCTCCCCTGGTTTTGTAGACAACATATCAAAATCTAAGCTAATCCCCCTACACATTCATACCCTTTCGAACTAATTAATGTGCCTTATCCCCAGGGCACTGCTTCGAAAAATTCTAAAGATTAGTTTCTATACCCACTCTTAAACCTAACCATAAAATATCACCTATTTCGAGTACAAAGTAGTGTATTAGAATGTAGAGATGTAAAAGAATAAATTAAATATTTTAAGAACACTAACGCATGAAAAAAATACTTTTAATGACTACAGCAATGGCATCTTTCGCTTTTGTAAATGCTCAAGAACATCATAATAATGCTACAAAAGAGCATCATTTTGCTAAAGATTATGATAAAAAAGGAGAATTTGAACAAGGAAATATATTTGTTTCTGCTTTGTTTGGATTTGATTCTAAAACAATTAAAGATGAAGGAGAAGAACATAAAGATATTATGCTAGATGTATTTACCAGAGTCGGTTACCTCATTTCTAATACTGTAACTGGTGGTGTGAAATTTGGATACGAAAGTGAAAAAGAAGAAGAAGGAGAAACAGAAATTAGATCTCATCATGGACTTATCGGAGTATTTGGACGATATGATTTTACGCCAGGTCATAAATTCTCTCTTTTTGGTGAACTTGGAGTAGATTACCTTACAGCTGATGTAGAAAGAAATGGTATAAAAAATAAAGAAAAAGGGTATAAAATCGGGCTTATCCCTGGATTAACCTATTTCCTAAATGATCACTTTGCCATTGAAGCTTTATGGGGAGCTATATCTTATGAATCTATGAAAGCTGATGAAGGAGAAAAATCTACTGACGAAATTATTGTAGGGTTTGATTTTGAGCATATCAATTTTGGATTAGCATACAAATTCTAAAAACAACATCCGTTATAGCCTACTATAGCAGCTACCCTAAAATCAACTATACATTACGGTTGTATTGTTATATAACTAAAAATAATTATAATTAAAATAATAACATACAATGAAACTGGTTTTAAAAAAATATGTTTATGTGATCGTTGGATTTTTATTATCCACAATTGGGTATTTATATTGCATCATAGGAAATATAAATTTAGCAGAACAAATAGATATATACTTTAATTTTATTAAATCATCAAAAATCGATGAATTGATATTTCTATGGTTTAAGTTCTTTACTTTATTTATTATGCTGAATATCATAGTGATTTTAGAAAAAAAGCGAAACATTGAAAAGAGAAAAATATATCACTCAATGTTATATGCAAGTAATCATATTATACGAAATTTCTTATATCAGTCTCACATATTAAAAATGGAAGCCGAAGAAAATATCACATTTAATAAGAGCACTATAAATATGTTTGAGGAAAGTAAAGATGAAGCAATGCTATTACTCAAAAAGTTATCTTCGATAACTAAGATTGATGATACGAATATTTACAACTCGATAAAAGAAGAAGTTGAAAACAAAAACGGTACAGTACAATCTTAGGTATACAAAAAATACCACAAAACCTTTATTCTCAGATAAACTAAGAATAAAGGTTTTGTGATAGTATAACGAAATCTTATATTGTCTGATAGACTAACTAATAAAGTTTCATTAGAATTTTTAAAATTTATCTGCTGCTAAAGCAGCAATTTCACTATCGGTTAACGTTCTATTATAAAACAATATGTCATCCATACTACCTTCAAGTGTATTAGTAAAACCCTCATCTTGCGATCCTATGGCAATAATTTCCTGACTTAAAGTATTAATAGTAGCTACACTATTAGATGAGCCTATTTCTTTACTTTCTCCATTAACATATATTTTAATTGTTGATCCATTTTGTATAGTTAGTACTAGATGAACCCATTCATTAATAGGGGTGACATTGACACCTGTATTAGTAACTACAGCAGGAAAAGTCCCAGGGGAAGCTAATGATTCCTGATAATATGCTCTTAAACTATTTTCGCTAGACCCTGCTCCTGCCACATACCAATTATATGCAGGAAAACTTCCATTTGATTTATCTATTAGTAAACCAAAAGAAGCTCTATCTCTTTTCACCCACATTGAAATTGTAAATGATAAATTTGAACCCGGAAGTATATTAGGAATTGTAAAATAACCTTGTAGAAAATCATTTACCCTAAATTGATATGCTCCATTAGTTATTCCGTGTCTATCTGTAACACTAGTTAATGTTCCTTTCTCAGTACCATGATTTCCATTGGTTGTTGCATCCTGTAAATTACCATCTAATTTGTATTCTGCTATCAAACCGGTTTGATCTACTTTTAGATCATTTAAGTTTATGGTAATAGTAGATTGACTTGTAGACTGGCCTACAGAAGCTGTATAGGTTGCTGTTACTGTTGTATTTCTTTCATAATCAAACAGATTTGCATCTGTAACAGTTAACACTCCAGTAGAAGCATCTATAGCTAATGCTCCAGATGGCGTCTGACTAGATAACGCGTAGGCAATAGCACCATCTGTGGTTGTAGCCGATACGGTTCCCAGATTTTGATTAGCTGTCGGGTTTTCATCTATAGTCATTATAAAATCTTGAGTAGTGACCACTTGTTCTACTCCAAAATTAGTACTACTAACCCCTATTTGACCATTAACTTCTACCGAAATCTTACCAGTAGTAGCTCCCGCTGGAACATTAACGGTTAATGATGTAGCGGTAGCAGCACTTATCGTAGCGATAGTTTCATTAAATTTCACTTCATTATCCGCTGCCGTAGTACTAAAATTTGTACCTGTAATAATTACTTCTGTATCTTTTGCACCTACCTCTGGAGAGAATGAGCTTATAGTTGGTGGAAAGATTACAGTAAAATCCGTAGCACTCATTACTTCCTGTCCATCAACTTTTATTACTATTTTCCCTGTAGTAGCTCCCGCCGGAACAGTTACTGTTAATGAATTTGATGTAGCCGCACTTACAGTAGCTGCTATACCATTAAATTTCACTTCATTATCCGCTGCCGTAGTGCTAAAATTTGTACCGGTTATAACTACTTCTGTACCTATTATGCCTTCTTTTGGAGAAAATGAAGTGGCTGTTGGCGGTAACACTACAGTAAAATCAGTAGCAGTTGTCACCTCTAGTTCTCCAACTTTCACTGCGATTTTTCCTGTAGTAGCTCCTTGAGGAACCGTTACACTTAGAGAAGTTGCTGTAGCTTTACTCACAGTAGCAGCCACACCATTAAAATTCACCTTATTATTTGTTGCTATAGTACTAAAACCACTTCCAGTTATAGTAACTTCCTCTCCCACTTTTGCCAGAGCTGGAGTAAAACTACTAATCTTTGGCGGGAGGATTACATCATCATCATCACTTTTGCAAGATAATACGCATATGATTGAAAACAAGGTGATCATTGCTAGCCATACTTTGTTTTGTCTTTTTTTCATTTTAGGTTTTCTTATAATTTATATATTCCGAATTATACAATGAATTTGAGGTGACGAAATTAGATATATACAAGCGTAGTAAATTGACTATTTGTCATTCGTTGAACTTTAGAAGATATTCGACGCTACTTATTTGATATTTGAAATTAACACACTTATTTTCATATAAAGGAAGATTGCCTAAATAAATAGATGTTGGTATAGCTCAATATATACTTGAGCAAATCATAATATAATATTTCAAGAATTTTATCCCTTATCAGGAAGATTGTGTGAACGACTCTACTACTCTTTTCAGAATTATAAAATAGAGTCAAAATGATTGATATATCTATTATGAGAGGAGCATCCTATTGGGCCATCACCGTATAGGAAATAACAAAATCATTATCCATACAAATCTCATCTGATTTTTTGCATAAGCTGTTTGAAATCACCCCAATGTGGTATAAAACTATCGGTTTACAAGCATAAAAGTGCAATAAAACACCTATAAATGTTACATTTTAAATATTAGCAATTACTTAATTTCGACATCAAAACAATATATAAATCTTAATCGTATTCCTCACAAATAACAAAGCATATGTAAAAAAAATACTATCTCTTAAAACCAAACTCAACACATGTCAAGTTCTCAGGAAATCATTTATTCTGATACAGCCGGAGTCTCGAGGATTCAACCTTCGGTGATTAGTGCAATAAATAACTACTATTGTACCCACGCTACTGAAGGGAAAGTCGGTATAAAAAATAGTACTCAGAATACCATACCGTCTTTAAAAAATGAGATTTCTACATTAATCAACTGCTCATCAGAAGAAATAGCAATTACCAAAAACACCACTGAAGGTATAAATATCATTGCGCAAGGATATCCCTGGCAACCAGGAGATAGAATTCTTATTCCTGATAATGAGTATCCAGCTAATGTATATCCCTGGTTATTTCTTAAAAACAAAGGAGTTATAATTGATTATATCCCAACAAAAAATGGAGTAATAGCTCTAGAAGATATAAATCAATTAATACACTCTAATACCAAAATATTAGCTCTAAGTCATGTAGGGTACTTATCTGGTTACACAGCCCCGTTAAATAAGCTAGGTGAACTATGTAAGCAAAATGACATTCACTTTTTTGTTGATGCAGCGCAAAGTGCAGGTGTACTCCCAATAGATGTAAAAAAATCCAATATAACTGCCCTGTCCACATGTGGATGGAAATGGATCATGGCACCTGTAGGTGTGGGTTTTTTATACTGCTCAAAAGCACTTTTAAAAAACATAACACCAGTATATGTAGGAGCCGATGCATTAGATGAAGTAAATATTTATTCCCCAAAATATCCTTTTACTTTTTTTCAAGATTCACGAAAATTTGAATACAGTTCTTCTACACTTAGCGTCGCTATAGGACTTAATAAAGCTCTTGAAATTATTAACACCATCTCTGTTAAGAAAATAGAAAAACAGACTACTGCGCATATCAAATACCTGGATGAGGCATTAAAAAACATTGGTTTTAATTCATATCTAAAACATAAAGAAGAGCCAATAACAAGATCAGGGATTTTATCTGTAAAACACAAAAAAATAACCTCAGAGGAGTTACATCAAAAATTGCTCAGTCATAATATTCATACAGCATTATGGCATGGGTATATCCGTTTTTCCCCATCATATCTTAATTCTAAAGAAGAGTCTTCAGAAATAGTACACTGCTTAACCAAGTATCTCTGATTGTTTTCAAAATTGCATTAACAAATTATCTAAGACAAAAACTAACTCGTAAAAACAAACTCATGAAAAAACCAATTATTTATGACGATCACACAGATCCATCAAAAACAGAACTTCACTACTACTTAGACACAAGGCTAGGAAAAAAAACTTGCAAAGCTTTATGCGAATTTTGTTGGTTAAAAAGAGATCATCTAAGTGAACATGTTGAAGAGCCAGAAATCGCTATCAAAAGAATTAGAGGTTTAGCTGCTAAAGGGTATACCGTTTTACCCATGGTATCAGATACATTTGCCGAAAACGGAAAATACCTAAAAACAGAATTATTTTATCAAAATGACGAATGGTATTTTGAAAATGCTGCCTGGTCTAGTGGTAGACCTCTACTACAAGATAATTATGAAGAACTTCTTTTATTATGTGTAAAAAATAAAATTGATACCATAATTATGACTAGCCACGGAACCGAAGATAAAGCCAAAGACTTTAAAGGATTAACTCAGCCTTCTGTAGTTATAAAAGCAATAGAGAATATACGCCGGTTTGAAGAAAAATTTGGATATCCATTCAAGATCATCCTCACCTTTACTTTAAATAAAGAAAACATGTCTGTAAAAACCCTGACATCGTATTTTGAGCATTGTGAAAACCTGGGGGTAGATATTATACGAGTAAATCGATTCGCAGATGTACAAGATCAATATCCAGAATTACGAATGACTAAAGAGGATACTATCGAAGCTTATAAGATTATGAAAAAAGTGTATGATGAACACGAAGGCCCTCTTCAATTAAGTGTAAGTGAAGATTTTGGTAATTGGGGAGTAGAAATAATGAATTTCCCTGAAGGTGTAGGAAGTTGTGTAGCTGGTGAGCAATTATTTGGTGTTGTATACCCTAATGTGTATGTATGTCCTGTAAATCTAACTCTAAAAGTAGGAGAAATTGATGATGACTATAACATTATTTGGGATCAGGATGTAATAGATTCACTAATGGATGCAAAAAAACATCCTGATTTTGGAGGATGTATTGGTGTCGCCTATCCGCATTTTAAGGAGATCAGAGATTATTTTAGTGACTTAGTAAAACATGGTGTGTAATGATAGTAAAAAAAGTAATCGATCTAAGATCTGATACCGTAACTAAACCAACCTTAGCTATGCGGCAAGCAATTGCTAATGCAGAGGTTGGTGATGATATGTATAGAGAAGATCCTACTGTAAACGAATTAGAAGAAACAGTAGCAAACCTTTTAGGCAAAGATAAAGCACTATATCTTCCTACAGGGAGTATGGCGAATCAGATTGCAATCAAAGCTCAAACCCAACCTGGCGATGATATTTTAGTTGGACAAAACGCTCATAACTGGATGTTTGAGTCTGGCGCTGCAGGGTTTATATCTTCTATACAGCTAACTGTTCTTCCTGGAGATGGAAGATTTACTGCAGAAGCAGTAAAAGCACATTATAAACCAGATAATGTACACTTTGCTCCTACTACTTTGGTATCTATAGAAAATACGCATAATGTTAGCGGAGGAGTAACCTGGGATAGAAAAGAAATGAATAAGGTGCTAAAAATGGCCGATGACCTAAATCTATCCAAACATCTGGATGGTGCCAGAATCTGGAATGCCGCAATCTATCATAACCTCCCTTTAAAAGAATTAACAAAAGGATTTGATACCGTATCTGTATGTTTATCCAAAGGCCTTGGGGCTCCAGTGGGTTCTTTGTTAGCCGGCAATTCTGAAACAATGAAAAAAGCGTATCGATTACGTAGAATCTTAGGTGGCTCTATGCGGCAAGCAGGAATTATTGCTGCAGGAGGGCTTTATGCGATTAGAAATCACTTCGAAAGACTAAAAGATGATCACCATAATGCAAAAATATTAGCAAATGGATTTAATGAAATTGATGGAATATCAGTAAATATTGAAAAAACCCATACCAACATGGTTATTCTGGATGTAATTCACGATACTATTAATGCACACCAATTAGAAAGTGAAGCCAGAAAAGAAGGTTTGCTATTTCTTTGTACATCAGATAAACGAATACGATTAGTAACTCATCTGGATGTTACCAAAGAAGATTGTGAAAAAGCGGTCGAAATAGTATCCAAAATATGTACCAATACTATAGCTACCATTTAACCCAAATATTTTATTTTATTCACAAATAAGTTATTATTAGAGATTAAAATTCTTCAAAATAAGAAAAGAGGTGTTTTAAAAATCAAACACCTCTTTTTATTAATATAATGTCTTGTAACACACCATTTATCGATACCTGTCATTCAACCCAATACAACCCTACTTCTTTATCACTCTCAATAATATGAGGTTTATTTAAGCTTTCTAGTTTAGACTCCAACTTGTCTATGAGGTTATCTATTGTACTCAAAAACCTTGTGTTTTCTTATATATTGTTATCTTTTGTAGTGATACGTAACAGTTACATCCAAGTGATGTCCATCTGCGCAAACTAACTAAAAAATTTGTTGTAATGAAAAGTCTTCAGTTGTTGATTTAAAAAAAATAATATACTAAAGTGTCATATTTTGAAAACTATGGTAACTAAAATAGTAGAGACAAGCTTTAACAATGAGAAAAGAACGTGAAACTATATTTCTTAATGCCTTAGAAGAGAATCAGGAGAAACTATTTAGAATTTGTTCGATTTATTCCAAAGATGATGAAGATACGAAAGACCTTTTTCAAGAGGTTTTGATTCATGTTTGGAAATCGATGAACGCCTTTAAAGGTAATTCATCTATTGGTACTTGGATGTTTAGAGTTGCCTTAAATGTTTGCCTTCGTTTCAAGTCTAAACATACTAAGAATCAAAATCGAATGATAAGGTTAGATAGTATTACTGTTTCCAACTTTAGGTCAGAAGTAAATAATGAAGACGGAAATGAAAAACTAAAAGCTCTAAGAAAGTGTGTTAAAAAATTGAATGAAGGTGATAAAGCTATAGTTGCTCTGTACTTGGAAGGGCTAGTCTATAGGGAAATTTCAAATATTCTGGGATTGTCTGAAAACCATGTAGCAGTAAAAATCAAACGAATTAAATCAAAATTGTTGAACTGTATAAATGAATTATTATGATAGAAGATGAATTGGTTAAAATCTGGCAATCGTCCAGTAATCAGGAACGTATAAAATTCGAGAAATCGAAATTGATGATAGAATTACAATCAAGTTTAGGCCGGTTGTATAGATGGTGGAAATATCTAGAACTTGTAGAGGTAATTTCTGCAACTATTTGTATTCTGTCATTTGGTTTTATCGCTTATTGGGCTCCGTTCACTACCACCAAAATTGCTTCTGTCCTATTAATTATCTTTTCGATTAATATATTACTTCAGGTGCTTGGCATAAAAAAAATTAAACCAAATGATTTGGAAGAAAACTACCTTGAATATCTCAAAAAAACTATGAAATATCTTAACGCCCAAAAGAAATTGCTTGAAACTTCCGTTTATTGGGTAGTTTTACCTATTTATCCAATATTGCTGCTCTTTTTTATTGGCTTTTGGCACATACCTGCAAAACGATATGTAATAGTCATTACTTTTTTGGTTGCAATTGGATTGGGGGTTTACGGATATTTTCTAAATAAAAAAAGAGTAAAAAATGAAATTAATCCAAGATTAGAAAGGGTTGATAAATTAATAGAAACCTTAAGAAATTAATAGTAGCAAGAATTTTTTGAGTTATTGAAGATAACGCTAAATATATGAATCGGAACAAGGTAAGTATGCTTAAAGTAATTGATTTATCAGCGCATTTTTATTTCTTTTTAAACTTATAAAAATTTAGTGCCTCTGCAAAAAGGAATTTAACCTTTCGATTTGACATTAAACTTTGCTCTGATTTCATATATCATGTTAACTACAGTCTTTTTTTACTCCTTTAATAATGCTCTCATATTGATTTTTTAACTTCATATCATTTTTTATGAACACGGATTTTTTTGAAGACTCTCTTGCTTTTTCACAATCTAATACTCCGTTTGTATAGATGTAAGTCAAATAAAGATTAGCATAAGCTCTCCAATATTCAGATTCGCATTTAAGTAACATATTTCTTAAAGTTTTCTCTGCACTATCGAAGTGGTTTGCTAAGATAAATACTCTTGATTTATTAATGTGACTTGGCCAATAATTTAAATCTTGTTTTATACTGTCATCGAAATAGCTAATGGCTTCTTGATATTTTTTTTCAGTTAATGCAATTGTTCCAAGTTCATCTATTACGATTGAGTTCTTTTCTATTTCTAGAGATTTATTCAAATAAATTTTTGCAGAATCCAAGTTTCTTTGTTCAAATAATTTAGTGCCCTTATGATAGAACTCAGTAGCTTTTTCGTTTTTAATCTTCTGGTTTATGTGTTTTGAATGATCGTGGTTTTCTAGAAAATTATCTTGCTTGTCGGATTTGCAGTATACTA